>JAIELO010000115.1 GCA_019752915.1 Burkholderiaceae bacterium | reverse complement strand
CCATCAATGCGGCCGACGCGATCCGCATTGCTGCCGAATCGGTGGCGCCGCGCGGTACCCACCGCTGGCCACCCAGCGCGGAACTGCTGATCTACCCGATCGCAAAAACGGTGCGGGTGCCAGCCGCGCTAGGCAAACCGGAGACCGAACTCAATGCCGCCGATCTGCAGGAAACCATCGAGCGCTACGCACTGGCCTACTACGTCAAAACCCGCATGGCGCAGGACGGCAAGCCGGTTTACTACGACACCATCGTCGACGCCAATACCGGTGTCATCATCGCCCAGTGGCCGGCACTGAAAAGCGTGATCGGCACCGGCAATAGCCAGTACAACGGCGTCGTACCGATCAACACCAGCGCCACTGCCAGCGGCTTCCAGATGCTCGATGCCAGCCGCGGCACCGGCGGGCGCTATGGCGGCATGGCGATCACCAACGCCAACCACAGCTCGGCCGACAACCCCGACCCGGGAAACATCTACACCAATAGCAGCAATGTCTGGGGCGATGGCAAACAATATGTCAACGGTGGCAGCACCAGCAATGCCAATGGCCAGACCGCTGCCGTCAATGCGCTGTGGGGGCTGATGAACACATACGACGCGCATCGCAATGCGCTGGGCTGGCATTCACTGGACGGTAACAACACCGCTACCTACATCGCCGCCCATGTCGACACTTCCTATGACAACGCCTTCTACGACGACAGCTGCAAATGCATGTACATCGGTGATGGCAACAGCTTCAATAGCCTGGGTTCGATCGACGTGATCGGCCACGAGATGTCGCACGGCGTGACCGCTGCCACCGCCGATCTGGTGTATGCCGGCGAGTCGGGTGGCCTGAACGAATCGAACTCGGACGTTGGCGGCGAAATGGTGGAAGCCTACGCACGCGCGGGCGGCACCGGCGCGCTGATTCCGGCCACCGGCAATGACTGGATGATGGGTAAGGAGATCAGCAAATCCGGTCAGCCACTGCGCTGGATGTACCGCCCGAGCAAGGATGGCAGCAGCCCCGATGCCTGGAGTAGCTCGCTGAAATACCTCGACGTCCACTATTCCAGTGGACCGAATAACCGCATGTTCTATTTTCTGTCACAAGGCTCGAATGCCGATCCGGCCTCCGACTTCTACAGCAAATACCTGACCCGCCAGCCGGCCGCCATGCACGGCATCGGCAACGACAAGGCTTACCGCATCTGGTTCCGTGCGCTGACCACCAAGTTCACGTCGACCACCGGCTATATCGATGCGCGCAGCAAGGTACTGGCGGCGGCGCAGGAACTGTATGGGCCGGACTCCCGAGAAGCGACGGCGGTGCAGCGCGCCTACGCAGCCATCAATGTCGGTGCCGATGTGGATGAAGCCGATAACGGCGGTGGCGATCAGGGCGGCACCGAACGGGTGGTCAACGGTGGCTTTGAAGACGGCAGCACCGGCTGGAAAGGCAGCACGGCCACCATCGGCAGCGATCCGGCGCAAATCCCCTACGAGGGCACACGCTATGCGCGGCTCGGTGGCAAAGGCAAAACCACCAATCAGACGCTGACGCAAAGCGTCAGTATTCCGGCCGGTGCCACGCAGGCGACGCTGTCCTTCGCCCTGCATATCGAAACCAGTGAAATCAATCCCTACGTCTACGATCATCTCACCGTCACGCTGAAGGATAGCAGCGGCAAAGTGCTACGCACCATCGGCCGCTATAGCAACAAAGATGCCGTCGCCGGCTACCAGTTGCGCAGCTTCGACCTGCTGGACCAGAAAGGCAAAACCGTCACCCTGAGTTTCGCCATGCACGAAGACCGTTCCAAGGCCAGTTTCTTCGTCATTGACAAGGTCAGTCTACTGACACAGTAGATGCCGAAATCGGCATATCATTAAAACCTGAAAGCCTGCCTGCGGCTGGTCCGCAGGCATAAAACTGCTATCATCCCCGCCTGACGCTTAGCGACACAACCGCGCGGCGTACCAGTCAGAAGTACGAACACCCCCAGGGATAAAGGGATACAAAAATGACCATAGGTGGCAAAACCATCGCCGAGGCTCTGGCCTCCCTGTCTGATATGACCGCAGGCGCGGTCCCGATCGGCAAAGAAGAACACCTGCAGCGCATCGCCAAGGCACAGGCCTATATGCAGGCACAGGGGATCGCCGCCATCTACATCAATGCCGGCGCCAACCTGACCTACTTTACTGGCACCCGCTGGTACGCCAGCGAACGCATGGTCGGGGCGATTCTGCCGGCACGCGGTGCGGTCGAATACATCGCGCCCGCTTTTGAAGAAAGCACCCTGAAAGACTTCATGCTGGTCGATGGCGAGGTCAACACCTGGCACGAACACGAAAGCCCTTACCAGTTATTCATCGCGACCCTGCAGCGCATGGGCATCGCGCCGGCTGTTGCTGGCACCAGTGCGCCGCGCATCGGCATTTGCGAGAGCGCCGCCTTCTTCATCTACGACGGCATCCGTCCGCTGGCCGAAGGCTACACGCTGGAAAACGCCCGCAGCGTGACGGCACACTGCCGTACCCGCAAGTCGCCCAATGAAATCGCCCTGATGCAGCGCGCCAAGGACATGACGCTGGCCGTGCATGTGGCCACCGCCAGCATTCTGCGTCCCGGCATCACCACCGTCGAAGTGGAAGAATTTATCAATCAGGCGCACCGCAAGGTCGGCGCCTCCGGTTCCTACTTCGTGATCGTCCTGTTTGGCGAAGCCACCGCATACCCGCATGGCGTGAGCTATGTGCAGACGTTGCGCGAAGGCGACACTGTGCTGATCGACACGGGCTGCAAACTGCACAACTACATTTCCGACATTACCCGCACCTATGTGTACGGCGCCATCAGCGAGCGTCAGCGCTCGGTGTGGAATAGCGAAAAGGCAGCGCAACTGGCGGCCTTCAAGGCGGCGCAACTGGGCGTGCCGTGCGAGGAAGTGGATGCGGCTGCGCGCCGTTCGCTGGAAGCCGATGGCTTTGGGCCCGGCTATAAATTACCGGGTCTGCCGCATCGCACCGGCCACGGCATCGGTCTCGATATTCACGAGTGGCCGTATCTGGTGGGTGGTGATAAAACCCCGCTGGATGTGGGCATGTGCTTCTCGAACGAACCGATGATCTGCATTCCCGGCGAATTCGGTGTGCGCCACGAAGACCATTTCTACATGACCGAGCAGGGTCCGAAATGGTTCACCGAACCGGCCCACAGCATCGATGATCCGTTTGGTCTGCTGAAGTAAGCTGATGGTGGGCGGCCCGTGGAATCAGGGCCGCTTCATTGCCGCATACATCATTGCTGCATACGTTTTAACAGACGATAGAAACGCAGGGGAACAGTGACATTGAAACTATCACCATTCGGCGGGCCTACCAGTATCGTGCCAGCGTGGGCTTCGAAAACGCCGCCCCTGCGTTCGTAGAGTTCACCATTAACAGTGGCAGAGGGCGGCAACGGCAAATAGCCGAATTGTGCCAGCCGGCCAAGAAACGCTATACGTCCCTGCGTCAGCACGGTGCCGCGCACCGGAATATTATTCATCGCCAGCGACACCGCGTAGCCAAAACCACCCAGCAGCAGTATGCGCAGGATGCCCAGCGCGCTCCAGTCAGTCGGCAATTGCAGCACAGCGAAAAGTTGTGCCGATGCCAGGGACATCAACATCCAGCCATGCGGATAGGCTTGCGGGGAAAACGCCAGTGAGCGGCGGGTAATCGTACAGTCCATCAGGTCTCCGGCAGCAGCAGGGAAAAACGCATTGTCTCCCCTATCGCGCTAAAAATCCAGCGCTGCTGCCGGTTTCCGTGCACCACTTAGCCGCGTTTCATCACCAGTGTCAGAATGTCGTAGCTGGCGACCAACTCGTCGTTCTGGTTGGTGACCTGCACATCCCACGCCACCACGCCCTGACCAACACCCTTGTCATCAGTGCGGTTGCGATCAACCTTGCGCTTGCAGGTCAGACGTGCGCGGATGGTGTCGCCAATCGCCACCGGCGTGATGAAACGCAGATTATCCAGTCCGTAGTTGGCCAGCACCGGTCCCGGTGCAGGTGACACGAACAGGCCTGCCGCCGCCGACAGTACGAAATAACCGTGCGCGATGCGCTTGCCGAACTGGGTATCTTTCGCGGCAATCTCGTCGAAGTGCATGTAGAAATAGTCGCCCGAGACGCCACCGAAGTTGACGATGTCCGCTTCGCTTACGGTACGGCGATGGGTTAGCAGCGAATCGCCCATCTGCAGCTCTTCGAAATATTTGCGGAACGGGTGCAGCGCGCTTTCCTGTACCTTGGCACCGCGCACGTATTCGCCCGTCACCGCAGCGAGCATGGTTGGTGAGCCCTGAACGGCAGCGCGCTGCAGGAAATGGCGCACCGCGCGGATGCCGCCCAATTCTTCGCCACCACCGGCGCGACCGGGACCGCCGTGTTTGAGCTGTGGCAGCGGCGAACCGTGGCCGGTGGAGTCCACCGACGCTTCGCGATCAAGAATCAGCACCCGGCCGTGCGAAGCTGCCGCCATCGGCACCGCGTAGGCGGCCGTGGCCGGATCCTTGGTCACCAGTGTGGACACCAGCGAGCCACGTCCGCGTGCCGCCAGTGCCAGCGCTTCATCGATACCGTTATAGCTGATGATGGTGCTGACCGGACCAAAGGCTTCCACATCGTGCACGGCGTCGTTGCGCATGCCGTCGCGGCACAGCAGCAGAGTCGGTGCAAAGAATGCCCCTTCGCTAACGCCCTCGCCCACCGGCTTGAAACCATCGCGCTCACCGAACAACACTTCGTTGCCCTGACTGAGCAAAGCCACCCGTTCGGCCACATCGCGCTGCTGGGCTTTCGAGGCCAGCG
>JAIELO010000136.1 GCA_019752915.1 Burkholderiaceae bacterium | reverse complement strand
ATTTCCTCGCTGCGCGCGCCACCGAAAGAGATGCTCGACGCGATCCACAGCTATGGCGGCATCGTGCTGCATGACGTGATTTCGATCCGTCACGCACAGAAAGCACTGGAAGCCGGTGTCGATGGTCTGATTCTGGTGGCTGCTGGCGCTGGTGGTCATGCCGGCACCCTGTCGCCATTCGCGCTGGTGGGCGAAGTGCGTAAATTCTTCAAAGGCCCGATTGCCTTGTCCGGCTCGATCGCTTCCGGTGACGCGATTCTGGCAGCGCAGGCGATGGGCGCCGACTTTGCCTACATCGGCTCGCGCTGGCTGGCGACCAAGGAATCGAATGTCAGCGACGACTACCGCAACGCCATCGTCGAATCGTCGGCGGCCGACATCATCTATTCCAACCTGTTCACGGGCGTGCACGGTAACTACCTGAAAAAATCCATCGAAGCAGCCGGTCTCGATCCGGACGCTTTGCCGCAGGCCGACAAGAGCGCGATGAATTTCGGCTCCGGCAGTGCCAAGGCATGGCGCGATATCTGGGGAGCAGGTCAGGGCGTGGGCCTGATGGATGACGTGCCGACCACCGCTGAAATGGTGGCACGTCTGAAGAGTGAATACGACGCTGCGCGCGCGCGACTGGCGCTGTAAAGCTAGCGCAGGGCGATCCGGGTCAGATCACGATTCGGTCTGGATCGCCCATAAACCCGGCAGATTGCGCCAGTAGCCGTAGGCATCCATGCCGAAGCCGACCACGAAGCGGTTGGGGATGGTGATGCCGACGATATCGGCCTTGACCGGTTTGCTCTTGCCGATGGCTTTATCGGCAAATACGGCCAGTATGACTTCGGCGGCGCCCATGTCCAGCAAGCGCTGTTTGACGTGGGCCAGCGTTTCACCTTCATCCAGAATGTCATCGAGCACGATGACGGTACGTCCCGCGACGTTCGAGCGCGGCACCACTTTCCATACCACCTGACCACCCTGATCCTCATCGCCGTAGCGGCTGACGTGGATGTAGTCGAATTCGAGCGGGAAGGTCAGTTGCGGTAGCAGGTTGCCGGTGAAGACCACGGCACCACCCATCACGCCCAGTACCAGCGGGAAGGTTTCCTCATCGGGGCGGTCGTAGCGCTGGTTCAGGGTGGCGGCCATCGCCTTGACGGCGTTGTCCACATCGTCCTTGCTGAACAGTTCTTCGGCATTCTGCAGCAGTGCGCGGGCGCGGTTGTGGTTGAAGGCTTGCATGATCGGTGGGTCTTTTCAAAAACGGATAATCAGAGCCGTATTATCCGCCATCTGTCGCAGGCCGGCGCCGACGTTGGATTTCCACCACAGCGCCGCCGGCCTGAGATGCGCGTTTAACCCTAGCTGTAATCGCGCACGTCGGCGATCACTTTGCCATCATTGGGCAGGCTGCCGATGGCAACAAACGCCACCTCGCCACGCAGTTTGGTCAGATCGCGGATCGATTCGACGATGGCCGCAGCGCTGCTGCCGCTGGCCGCGCTGGCCGGATCGGCTACCTCGCACTGCAACGTCATGACATCCTGCGCCATCTGCCCCGATACCACCAGCCGTGCCTTGACGATTTCCGGATGGCGGCGTGTTACGGCGTGCACCTGTGAAGGGTGGACGAACATCGCGCGCACTTTGGTGGTCTGGTCGGCGCGCCCCAGCCAGCCGCGGATGCGGGTGTTGGTGCGACCGCAAGCGGTGGCCGGTGCGTCAGGCATCACTGCTGACAGATCGCCGGTGGCAAAGCGGATCAGCGGGTAATCGGGATTGAATACCGTGACCACCACTTCACCGATTTCGCCCGGTGCTACCGGATCGCCGCTACCGGGACGGACGATTTCCAGAATGATGTCTTCATCGAGCAGCATGCCGGGATCGCGCTCGCTAGCGCTGCAGGTTTCGTAAGCGATGTTGCCGATATCGGCCGAGGCATACATCTGCAGCACACGCGGCACGCCATGCGCCACAAACCACTGGCGCAGCGTTTCCGGCAGCGCTTCCGCACCCACCATGGCCTGTTTCAGGCTGCTGATGTCGGCGCCCATTTCCTGCGCCTTTTCGATGATGATCTTCAGGAACGACGGCGTACCCACATAGGTATCGGGGCGTAGACTACTAATCGCCTGTACCTGCATTTCGGTCTGGCCGCTACCGGCCGGAATCACCGCGCAACCGATTTTTGCGGCGCCCCCTTCGACCATGAAGGCCGCTGGCGTGAAGTGATACGAGAAGCAGTTCTGCAGCAGGCCACCCGGTCTGACACCGGTGGCATACAGGGGACGGGCGAAACGCCACCAGTCGCTGCCATGGCCTTCCGGATCGAAAATCGGCCCGGGCGACATGAAGATTCGCGCCAGCTGATTGACCGGGGTGGTATTCAGGCCGCCGAACGGCGCGTGCTGCTGCTGCAAACCGTGCAGATCGGACTTGCGGGTAACCGGCAGGGTGGCCAGCGCCGCGCGGCTATCGATGTCCGCAGGGTTGACCTGTGCCAGTATGCGCGCCCAGCCGCTAGCGGCTTTGGCACGTGCTACCAGTTGCGGCAAACGCGCCATCAGCTCGCGTTCGCGCTGCGCCGGTGGGCGCAGTTCCAGACTGTCGAGAGGTTCGAAATGGTCGGTCATGTCATGGTTCCTTGGGACTAGGCCAGCCAGCGTTTGCGGCGGCGGTAGAACTTCATATCGCGGAAGCTCTTGCGACCCGCACCGGAAACGCCCAGATAGAATTCCTTGACGTCTTCGTTGGCGGATAGCTCGGCCGCAGCACCTTCCATTACCACCCGGCCGTTTTCGAGGATGTAGCCGAAATCGGCGTAGCGCAGTGCGATGCTGGTGTTCTGCTCGGCCAGCAGGAAGGACACGTTTTCCTTGCTGTTCAAGTCCTTGACGATGCCGAAGATCTCTTCGACGATCTGCGGCGCGATGCCCATCGATGGTTCATCGAGCAGAATCATGGACGGCTTGGCCATCAGGGCGCGGCCGATGGCGCACATCTGCTGTTCGCCACCGGAGGTGTAGCCTGCCTGACTGCTGCGCCGTTCGCGCAGGCGCGGGAAGTAGTGATACACCTTCTCCAGCGACTGCTTCAGTTCTGCCCGCGAGGCCTGCCGCGTGTAGGCGCCGGTCAGCAGGTTTTCTTCGATGCTCAGGTGGCCGAAACAGTGGCGCCCCTCCATCACCTGCGACAGGCCACGCCGCACCAGCTCATTCGGGGTGAGCTGGTCGATGCGTTCGCCCTTGAATTGCACCTCGCCCTTGGTGACATCACCGCGCTCGCCGCGCAGCAGGGTCGAGATGGTTTTCAGGGTGGTCGATTTGCCCGCGCCATTGGCGCCCAGCAGGGCCACGATTTTGCCCTGCGGGACCTGCAGCGACACGCCCTTCAGCACCAGAATCACGTGGTCGTAAATCACTTCCACGTTATTTACGGACAGGTAGGGCGCCGCTGCCGCCGCCATCTCTGGCGGCGCGGCGTTTGCGTGACTGGTGGCGTTCATCATTTAGCGCAGGTCGGGGTAATTTTCTTCTCGGCCGCATAAGCTGCCGAGCTTTCTTCGAGCAGTTTGCGGGTCAGTGCCTTGTCGCCGACCACCCAGTTTGGCGTGATGGCATTCCACTTCTTGCCATCCCACTGCTGGACTTTGACCGCGCCCGAACCTTCGTGGTCATCGCAGCTGGTTTTCACCACTGGCAGCATGCCCAGCGCGCCAATGGCTTTCTGGCGTGCTTCGTCAACGTTCAGGTGTTCCAGGCCCCAGCGCATCTGCTCGCCGGTGACGGCTTTACCCTTGCCAAATTTTTCCTGCGCAGTGCGCATCGCTTCCACCCACAGAATCGCCGCGCTCACGCCACGCATGTGGTACACCGAACCGATGCGGCTACGGTCTGCCAGATTGCCCTTGCCGGCGTCGTAGAGTTTTTTCTGGATGTCTTCCATCAGCGGATAGTTACCGGGCGTGTTGAAGGTCATCGCGCTATAGCCCTTGGCTGCGTCGCCGGTTGGTACGGTGTCTTCTTCCGAGCCAGCCCACCACACGCCCAGCATTTTTTCACGCGGGAAGCCGTTGCGCTGCGCCGTCTTGATGGCGACCGCATTCATGGCGCCCCAGCCCCACAGAATCACGTGGTCGGGATTGGCCTGACGGATTTGCAGCCATTGCGATTGCTGCTCGGTGCCGGGTGGCGTGACGGGAATCTTGATCAGCTCGAAGCCGTACTGTTTCGACAGCGCTTCCAGCACCGGCATCGGTTCTTTGCCGAAGGCAGAATCGTGATACAGGTGGACGATTTTTTTGCCCTTGAGTTTCTCCATCCCGCCATTTTTATCGCCGAGATATTTGATCATCGCGGCAGCCTGATTCCAGTAGCTGGTAATCAGCGGGAACACATACGGGAACACCTTGCCGTTGGCGGCATCGGAACGGCCGTAGCCGATGGTGGTCATCGGGATTTTGTCGGTCGGCAGGCGATCCAGCACGCCGTAGGCGACACCGGTCGACAGCGGTTCCACCATGGTGGCGCCGCCATTTTTGGTTTTCAGGCGCTCGTAGCATTCCACGCCGCGCGACGGGTTGTATTCGGTCTCGCACTCTTCCCACGAAATCTTCACGCCGTTCACACCACCGGACAGATTGACCAGATTGAAGTAGTCGATGGCCCCGCCGTAGAAGCCGGAACCGCCGGCGGCATACGGGCCGACACGATACGAGGGCAGTGCCACATACTGGTCTTGCGCCCAGGCGCTGCTGGTCCATGCCGATGCCAGCGTCAGTCCGATAGCTACAGATGCAATGCGATTCAAAGTCGATTTCATGGTTGTCTCCTCTGGTTTCAGGGTTGGGGTGCGATCAGTGCGGGAAAGGCCACAGTC
>JAIELO010000271.1 GCA_019752915.1 Burkholderiaceae bacterium | reverse complement strand
GTGATGATGGTCTTGATCTGGGACGCGGTCAGGTTCTGGCACTCGTCCAGCAGCACGAAGGTGTTCTGGATGCTGCGCCCGCGCATGAAGTTGAGCGACTTGATCTTGATGCGCGAACGGATCAGATCCTGGGTGGCAGCACGACCCCATTCGCCGCCATCGGAATCGGATTTGTTGAGCACTTCCAGATTGTCGTCGAAGGCGCCCATCCATGGCGACATCTTCTCTTCTTCGGTACCGGGCAGGAAACCGATGTCTTCGCCCACCGGCACGGTGACGCGGGTGACGATGATTTCGTTGTAGAGCTTGGTTTCCAGCACTTGCGCCAGACCGGCCGCCAGTGCCAGCAGGGTTTTGCCGGTACCAGCCTGACCGAGCAGCGTGACGAAATCGCATTCCGGATTCATCAGCAGATTCAGGGCAAAGTTCTGCTCGCGGTTGCGCGCCGTGACTCCCCACACACTGTTCTTGTTGTGGCTGTAGTCGCGCAGGGTTTGCAGCACCGCCGTTTTACCATTGATCTGTTTCACCTGACCGTAGAACGACGCTTCGCCATTTTTCGGTTCGAGGAACACAAACTGGTTCACCAGCAGCGAAGGAATGAAGGGGCCGGTGACCCGGTAGAAGGTCGCGCTCTGACCGTTCTTGTTCTCCTGCCAGCTTTCCAGATCCTTGCCGTGCTTGGTCCAGAAGTCGTCCGGCAACTGCACGATGCCCGAGTACAGCAGGTCGGTATCTTCCAGTACGTGATCGTTGAAATAGTCTTCTGCCGGCAAGCCCAGCGCGCGCGCCTTGATGCGCATATTGATGTCTTTCGACACCAGTACCACCGGACGGCCTTCGCCCTCCGCTTCGAGCGAACGCACCACCGACAGAATCTGGTTGTCGGCCTTGCCGACCGGCAGACCGAGTGGCAGGTCAGCCGACTGAACGCGGGTCTGGAAGAACAGGCGGCCTTTGGCATCCTTGTTGCCCAGCTTGGACAGCGGGATACCATGTTCGATGGCGTCGTCATCCGTATTGGAGACCAGCGCGTCGAGCGTGCGCGAGACCTGGCGGGCGTTACGCGCCACCTCGGTCATGCCTTTTTTATGGTTGTCCAGCTCTTCGAGCGTCATCATCGGCAGATACACGTCGTGTTCTTCGAAGCGGAACAGCGAGGACGGATCGTGCATCAGCACATTGGTGTCGAGCACGAACAGCTTGGTCGTGCCGGTCTTGTCGGCCTTGCGGCTGGTGGACGATTTGAGCGCCACTTCGACCGGTTTGTGTTTGGCCGGATGGGGCGCTTCGGCGACCACGGGCGCGACTTTGGCGCGTGCCGCCGGGGTGGCCTTGGCTTTGACTTTACCGGCAGGCGCTGCTGGCGCTGGTGCCGCTACTGCGGCAGCCTTGGCGGCTTTGGCCGGTGCTGCGGGCGTCGCTTTGGCGGCTGCCGCTTTCAGCACGGCCGGTGCCGCCTTCAGGACCGCAGCGACGGCGCTGCCTTTGCCGGCTTTGGCGCTGCCTGCTTTGGACGGCGCGGCCTTCTTAGCCGTCGCCGCCGCTTCAGCCGCGACGGCTAAGGGCGCAGCGCTGGCAGGGCGTGCGCCGCTTGATTTTGGATAATCTTTGGCCAGCAGTATCGTCGCTGGCTGACTGGGAATTTTTGGCAGTGGCATCAGGATCTCAATTCAAAAATGCTGGAGGAATCCGCCCATAGGCAGTGCCCCAGTTCCGGCGTTCACAACGCTGGCTGGGTGGCTACCGGATGGGGTGGATGCGAGGGAAAACAACTTACAAGACTGCCGACGGGCGCTCATCTTGCCCGGGATATGCACCGCATGGCGACCGGCTGGCCACCATGTTGGGTGGGAGAAAGGACAGTGCTGACTCAAAATGGCTGGTGTGCCCGGTTCGAAACATCTGTTATTAGCAACGCTGGCCTTGGCAGCGCGCCAGCCACTATCAAGCCTGACGCGCGACAAATTCCAGCACTTCATCGACGTGACCTGCAACCTTCACGCCTCTCCATTCTTTCACTATTTGGCCGTGAGCGTCAATCACAAACGTGCTGCGCTCGATACCACGGACAGTCTTACCATACATCTGTTTCATCTTCATGACGCCGAACTGCAGGCACAGTGCTTCGTCCGGATCGGAGATCAGTTCGAAGGGCAGGCCCAGCTTGGTCTTGAAGCTTTCGTGCGAGCGCAGCGAGTCGCGGCTGACGCCGTAGATTTCCGTGCCGGCCGCCGCGAACTGCGCATGCAGATCGCGGAAGGCAATGTTCTCGGTGGTGCAGCCCGGCGTGTTGTCCTTGGGATAGAAGAACAGTACCGTGTAGCGGGCCGCACGACCCGTCAGCTGGAAAGTCTGGCCGCTGGTCATGGCGGCGGAAAAATCGCTTACTACGGTAGGGCTGTCAGCCACAGGCGTCTCCTGGTCGGATCTGGTGGAATCTGGTGTTCAATTCAGGGTCATGTTTGAGCGCGGCCCTGCACGATCAACTGTCCCGAGCGGCCCGGCAGTTCGCCCCAGGTAATCGGGCAGACCGGCAGGCTCTGGTGCTGGACTTTCTGGTGGTAGTCGGCCATCGAAGCGAGTTGATAGCCTTGCGCCTTCCAGCCAGTGAGCAGTTGTTCGAAGATGGGGGCGAGTTTCTGCCCTTCAAGCTCGGCGTGCAAAGTATACACGTGGTCACGCGTCGCACCCTGGGTGAGTTGCAGCAGAAACTCGGCGATATTGGCGGTGCTAATGGTCGCGCCGTTGATCTCGCGACCCAGCAGTTCGTCCAGGGTCGGCAGGGTGGTGGGCAGCTGGATGTGCTGCAGCACCTGGTCGCCATCACTGAGGCGGTGCGGACCGTCGGCCGGATTGGCCAGCGTGCCGTCCTCGTTGAGGCAGCAGCGGCCATCGGACGCATAGGCGTAACCGGCCGTGTCGTGTTCGGCAAAGGCGGCGCCATTCATCTGCCAGCCAGCCGCGCCATGGGTGCGCGGTGCCGTGCCATACACTTGGGTGTGGCGGGCAGCAGCCTTGCGCATCATGGTGGTGGTCCAGGCAGCGTCGCGCTGGGCCACGTTGTCCTGCCACAGCACGTGATCCCAGGTGTGGATGCCGCACTCGAAGCCGGCATCGCGCACGCTGCGCAGTTCAGCAGCGCACTGTTTGCCGATGTCCGGACCCGGCAACAGGGTGCCGTACATCAGCGTTTTCAGGCCGTAGTGTTCGACGACCGAGGTACGCGAGACTTTGCTGAAAAAACCGGGGCGTAGCGCGCGGCGCAGCGCCCAGCCGGTGTGATCCGGCCCCAGCGAAAACAGGAAGGTGGCGCCGGCCTGATGGGCCGACAGCATGCGCACCAGATTCAGGGTGCCTTCCCGGGTGCCGCGATAGGTGTCGACATCAATCTTCAACACCATCAGCGGTTTAGTCGTTACAGTCGTCTCGGTCAAGGTCAAGGTCAAATCTTAGTCCATCAGTTTCTGTGCTTCGGCGACCTGGCCGCGGTAGGCGTCGAAGATTTTCTTGAGCGCGTCAGCCATGCTGGTAGTCGGTTTCCAGCCCAGCTCTTCGCAGGTGTTGGTGATTTTCGGCACGCGGTTCTGCACGTCCTGATAACCGTTACCGTAGTAGGCGCCCGAGGTGGTTTCGACGATCTTGACCTGCTTGGCGCCGCTCGCGTATTCCGGATATTCTTCGGCCAGTTTCAGCATCATGCCGGCCAGATCGCGGATCGAGTAGTTGTTGACCGGGTTGCCGATGTTGTAGATCTTGCCGCTGGCAGCGCCGTTCTTGTTGTCGATGATTTTCATCAGCGCATCGATACCGTCGTCGATGTCGGTGAAAGCGCGCTTCTGGGCGCCGCCATCGACCAGCGAGATGTTCTCGCCGCGCACGATGTGACCGAAGAACTGGGTGACCACGCGCGAGGAACCTTCTTTCGGGGTGTGGATCGAGTCCAGACCGGCGCCGATCCAGTTAAACGGACGGAACAGGGTGAAGTTCAGACCTTCCATGCCGTAGCCCCAGATCACGCGATCCATCAGCTGTTTGGCGTTGGAGTAGATCCAGCGTGGTTTGTTGATCGGGCCGCAGATCAGTTCCGAGTTTTCCGGATCGAATTCCTCGTCATGGCACATGCCATACACTTCCGAGGTCGATGGGAACACCAGATGCTTGCCGTATTTGGCAGCCGAACGTACGATCGGCAGATTCGCTTCGAAGTCCAGCTCGAACACGCGCAGCGGCGCTTTGACGTAGGTCGACGGGGTAGCGATCGCCACCAGTGGCAGAATCACGTCGCATTTCTTGACGTGGTATTCCACCCATTCCTTGTTGATGGTGATGTCGCCTTCGAAGAAGTGCATGCGCGACTGGTAGCTCTCATTCTCCAGCAGGTCGGTGATACGGTCGGTATTCATGTCCATGCCGTACACGTGCCAATCGGTCGTTTCCAGAATGCGCTTGGACAGGTGGTGGCCGATGAAGCCATTGACGCCGAGGATGAGGACTTTTTTCATATGCTGTTTTCCAGTTAGTGTTCAGTGTGCGTCGGCTTATTGCGCTGCCAGACGGGATTGCAACTGCTCGGCCGAGATGGTTACGCCATCGACCGTCAGAGCGAAAATGGTCAGAACGCCACCATCGCCGCAGACGCCAAAAATGCAATTATCCACTACTGTCAAGCCACGTGGCAAACTTCGCGCTGCAACATTGTCGCTTTGACCATGATGGCGATCGCCGAGACGGGCCCGTTCGATCACGTAGCGCACCCCGTTAATTTCCGTAAATGCGCCCGGATAGGGCGGCGCCACGGCTCGGTGCAGGTTGTACACTTGCTGCGCCGGCAGGTGCCAGTCGATGCGCCCATCTTCGGGTTTGCGGCCGCCGAAATAGCCACCCCGGCTCAGGTC
>JAIELO010000051.1 GCA_019752915.1 Burkholderiaceae bacterium | reverse complement strand
CAGCGCAGACTGGCTCTGTCGTTTCCCGAATAAACTAATGAGGAGAGAACATGAGTATCATCAATCGTCAGACCATTGCAGCATTCTTACTCGGTAGCGCACTGGTTGCCGGTGCCGGTGCCTTCGCCGTCGAACGTCACATGGGTGGCCAAGGCGCCGGCATGGCAAGCGCCGAGCACATGGAGCGTATGACCGCGCACCTGTATCGCGCCGTCGACGCCAGCGCGGCACAGAAAGCGGCCATCGAACCACTAGTCACAGCCGCCATGGCCGACCTGAAGCCGATGCACGAGCAGATGTCCCAGATCCACCGTCAGGTCACCAGCTTGCTGGCCGCCCCCAGCATCGACCGCGCCGCACTGGAGAGCACCCGTGCCAGCGGCATCGCACTGGCCGACCGCGCCTCGCAGCGGCTGGTCAGACTGATGGCCGACGTGGGCGACAGCCTGACCCCGGCGCAGCGCCAGAAACTGGCCGACCATCTGGGAAAAATGGGCGAACGGCGCCACCACCGCGGCTAAGCCCTGCGCCCCTTGCAATCAGCCAGCTTGTAAGGGGCGGCTAGCAAACGTAGAATGAAACGCATGAATTCTGTCGCCTCCCCGCCTCCTCATCTTGACCATATTCTGCTGGTCGAAGACGACCCCCGCCTCGCCGACATGCTCACCGAGTATCTGGCGCAGGCGGCGTATCGCGTTACCCACGCGCCGAATGGCCGTGCAGCACTCGATGCCGTGGCGGCGGGCGGGATCGATGCCGCGATCCTCGACCTGATGCTGCCCGATATGGACGGACTGGACGTGTGCCGTCAGCTGCGCAACAGCTCTGACCTGCCGATCCTGATGCTCACCGCGCGTGGCGACGCCATCGACCGCATCATCGGTCTGGAACTCGGTGCGGACGACTACCTGCCGAAACCGTTCGAGCCACGCGAACTACTGGCACGCCTGCGCGCCATCCTGCGCCGGCGTATTGAGCACCGCCACCAGCCGGCCAGCGCACACGCATCGAATGCGCAATTGCTGCACTTCGGCCGACTCGAAATCGATCCCGACGCGCATGCCGCGCGGCTCGACGGCCAGCCTTGCGAGCTGACCGCCTACCAGTTCGACCTGCTGCTGGTACTGGCCCGCCACGCGGGGCGGGTACTGTCGCGTGACAGCCTGATGGAATTGCTCAAGGGTGAAGCGCTGGAAGCCTTCGACCGTTCCATCGACGTACACATGTCGCGCCTGCGCGCTGCCGTCGAAGACGATCCGAAAAAACCGCGCCGCATCATCACTGTGCGCGGCGCCGGCTACCTGTTCGCCAAGGTGCAGGACTGATGGCCGGGCCACGAGAGGCCGCGCCACGACAGGCCGGGCCACGCCGCTCCGCGCCACGCTTTACATGGGGTTTTCCGCGCCTGTACTTCCGCTTCTACGTGGCCCTGCTGGTCAGTCTGGCGGTGTTCGCGTTGGCCGTCACGCTGGTCTGGCAGCGCAGTGGCGGGCCGCTCGAACGCTCCAACTCCGCGCTGGCGCACCTGATGCAGAATGCCCTCGCCAGTGCCGACGCCCCGCCCGCCGAGCAGCAAGCGGCACTGGAGCGCATGGCCGTCGACCTGAATGCCAACCTGACCCTGTACGGGCGCGACTGGGAACAGCTAGCCGCAGTGGGCGCGCCTATCCCGCCACATCGCTGGCGCCAGCGCATTGCTGGCGCTGCACCCGCGTTGCTGCGCGGCCCGCCGCCGGAGTCGCTGGTACGTCTGCCGGATGGAAGGCGTTTGCTCTCCAGCGTGCCGCTCGGTTTCACCCGTCCCAAAGCCATCCTGCACAACGCTCTGCTCTTGCTGGCACTGGGCATCGGCATTGCCGCCTTCCCGCTGATCCGCCACCTCACCAAACGGCTGGAACGGCTGCAACAGGGCGTCGAAGCGCTAGCGGCCGGCAATCTGACAGCGCGCGTGGCCGTCGAAGGCAAAGATGAAGTGGCCCAGCTGGCGCGCAGCTTCAACCGCGCCGCCGACCAGATCGAACAGCTGGTGAGTGCCCACAAGACCCTGCTGGCAAATGCCTCGCACGAATTGCGTACGCCACTGGCTCGCATCCGGCTAGCGCTGGAACTGATGCAGGACGACGTCGATCCGAAACGCCGCGCCGGGCTGGAACAGGACATCCGCGAACTCGATGTCCTGCTGGACGAGATCCTGCTGGCCAGCCGGCTCGATGCCGTCAACGCCGAGATGGCACTGGAAGAACTCGATTTACTGGCGCTGGCCGCCGAAGAAGCTGCCCACTACGACGCGGTACAGCTGGAAGGCTGCAGTGCCGTGCTGGCTGGCGATGCGCGCCTGCTACGCCGGCTGCTACGCAATCTGCTGGAGAACGCCCGCCGCCATGGCGCAGCACCGACTTTTGTGCACCTCGCCATTGAGGGCAGCAATGCCATCCTGAACGTGCATGACAGCGGCCCCGGAATTCCCGTCTCGGAGGCGGAACGGGTGTTCGAGCCGTTCTACCGGCGTCGCAATACCCGCGATAACCATGGCGCCGGACTGGGGCTGGCACTGGTACGCCAGATCGCCCGTCGTCATGGCGGCGAAGCGCGCTGCGTGCGCCGCGAAGATGGCCGCAGCAGCTTCGCGATTAGCCTGCCTTTGCTGCAGGGCTAAATGACGCCATCATTGCAGCGTCATTACACCCCCATTGCGATCAGGGCGATTCGCACAGACAGTGAGTAATCGCGGTGAACGGTTTGTGCGCCACCGTCAGGTCCGACAGCCAGCCCAGATCCTGCGCAATGCCGCTCGCAGCCGATGCTGGCAGGCCGGTACTGGCAGCCCCCAGACCCAGTGCCAGCTTCCACTGCGGGCCGATGGCCTGCGCCAGTGCCTGCGTTGCCGAACCGCCCAGCATACCGATGATACGATCAACCTTGCTCACGTCCGGTTCCATATACACCAACCGGTAATCATCGAGCTTGGCACGGCGCGCCGCCGATTTCAGCGCATCGCCATAGTTACCCAGACGATCGACCAGACCGCGCTCCTTGGCCTGCTCACCGGTCCAGACGCGTCCCTGTGCCACCGCATCGATTTTTTCCGGCGTGGTTTTACGCGCCTTGGCAGCGCGGCCGATAAAGTCGGCATAGACATGGTTAATACTGCCCTGAATCACCTGCGCGAAGCGAGGATCCAGCGGGCGCAACGGATTGGTCGCGTCGCCCATCCACGTGGTGGGCTGGCCGGCCGTGTGGATGCCCAGCTTGTCGATCACCTTGTCGGCCGTCGGCAGAATCGCAAACACACCGATCGAACCGGTGATGGTGGTCGGCGATGCGATCACCTCATCGGCTGCCATGGAAATCCAGTAGCCACCGGAAGCGGCCACATTGCCCATCGAGACCACTACCGGCTTGCCGGCAGCGCGCGTCAGTTCCAGTTCGCGGCGGATGATTTCGGACGCGAAGGCACTGCCGCCCGGCGAATCAACCCGCAGTACCACCGCTTTGATGCTGTCATCCTCGCGCGCGGCGCGGATCAGCTTGGCGGTCGAATCACCGCCGATGGAACCGGCGCTGGCCGTACCATCAGTGATCTCGCCCTGCGCTACCACCACGCCGATGGCATCGCCGGTCAGCTTGGTGTGCACACGCGCCAGATAGTCGTCGAAGCTGATCTGGCGGAAGCTCTTGCCTGCCACATCGCGCTCGCCGCGCTTGATCATCAGTTCGCGCACTTCGTCGCGGGTTTTCAGACCATCGACCAGTTTCGCCGCCAGCGTCACTTTGGCCAGATCGCCCTGCTGCTGTTCGACCAGCGCCGGCAGGTCATTAATGGTCTTCATCACCGCGCCCTGCGGCAGCTTGCGGGCTTTTTCCACGTCACTGGTATAGGCCGACCACAGGCCGTTATTCAGGTACGCTTCCGCTTCTGCGGCGGCGCTCGATGGACCATTGGCGATGTACGGCTCGGCAAAGCTCTTGTAGGTACCGACCCGCAGCAGGTTGACCGTCACGCCCAGCTTATCGAGCGCATCGCGGTAGTAATTGCGGTAGCGGCCGAAGCCCTCCAGCATCACCATCCCCATCGGATGCACATACACTTCCGAGGCGTGTGCAGCGAGCAGATACTGGCGCTGATCGAAACTGGAACCCCACGCCACCACCGGCTTGCCGCTGGCCTTGAAGCGATCCAGTGCCCCGGCCACTTCGCGCAGAAGCGCCTGACCACCGCCATCCATTTCGTCGGTCAGCAGCACGGCCGAGGTGATTTCCGGATCCTTGGCCGCCGCATCGAGCACCGCCAGCACATCGCGCAACTGCAGCATCTTGTGATTTTCGCCACCGCTGACGCTATTCACCAGCGCCGAACGGGCACTGGAACTGGTCTGCTCGACCAGCTGCCCTTTCAGATTCAGCACCAGCGCCGTTTTCGGCCCCAGCGCTTTGTGGCCGCCGCCGAAAATCGCCAAACCCAGCGCGATCAGCACCAGCAGGAACAGCAGGTTCATCACGCTGCGCCGACCAGTGTCGAGCGCACGCCAGAACCATGACCATGCACTACGCAGATAGGAAAACGGGGACTTACTCATTCAAGCTCCAGTCGATTGCGAAATTTACAAGAACGCCATTGTATGCTGTCCGTCGCGCGGTGCGCGGGAAATCATCAGCAGGCCGGCAAAAACCAGCAGCCCATTGACGATCAGCAGTTCCAGACCTACCCGGTAGCTGCCGAACAGCGCTTGCTGATTCAGCTCCAGCAGGTAGCACAGCACCGGCCCGGCCAGCGCCACCAGCGGTACCAGCCGCTGCGCGCCCGGGCGCACCACCCGCCGCGTCAGCAAGCCAAACGCGAACAGGCCGAGGATAGGTCCATAGGTATAGCTGGTCAGCTTCAGAATCAAGCCTATCATGCTGG
>JAIELO010000391.1 GCA_019752915.1 Burkholderiaceae bacterium | reverse complement strand
GATGTCTCCGGCAAGGGCGTGGGCGCAGCGTTCTTCATGGCCGTATCGCGCACCGTGCTGCTGGATCTGGCGATGACCGGCGAAGCACCGGCGCGCGTGCTGGCAGCGGCCAATGAACTGCTGTGCGAGCGCAATCCGATGGAGTTATTCGTCACGGCCTGCTATGTCATCTACGACCCGCGCGATGGCAGTCTGGTGTATGCCAGTGCCGGTCACCCACCACCGCTGCGCCGCCAGAGCGATGGCACGGTGACAGCGCTGCCCTGCATGATGGATGTGGCGCTGGGCTGGATGCCGGCGCTGGCCTACAGCGACCAGTGCGCCACGCTGGCCCCCGGTGAAACGCTGTTGCTGTACACCGATGGCGTGACCGAAGCCTTTTCCGATCAGGGCGAAGCGTATGGTGACGCGCGCCTGCTGCAGTGGCTGAGCGCGATTGCGCCCGGCACGGCTGCCGAGGCAGTCGATAGCCTGGTGCGCGATGTGGCGCGCTTCGTTAATGGCGCGGAAGCGTCCGATGATCTGACCTGTCTGGTGCTCAGACGTAAACCCGGAGTCCTCACGATGGATACACCCCCGATCGTTCTCAGTAACAAGAAGCTGCTGCTCGAGTATGACCTGCCTTCGCGCGTGGAAGAAATCAGCCATCTGGCCGAGGCCGTCAGTGGCACGTTGCCGGACCGGCAGGATCTGGCGTTTGCCGCCAATCTCTGTCTGGAAGAGCTGGTGACCAACACCATTCAGTACGGGCTGCACAGCGCGCCCGACCGGGTGATTCATGTGCGCATGAGTATTTCCGACGAGTGGCTGGAAATTATCCTCAAGGATGATGCGCCGCCATTCGACCCGTTTGCCGAAGCCCCCGCACCGGATCTGGACGGCGATCTCGATGCCCGTCCGATTGGTGGTCTGGGCGTGCATCTGGTGAAAACCCTGATGGATGATGCGCGCGCCTATTTCGACGGCAGCGGCAATCTGATCGTGCTGCTGAAAACGCTGCGCACCTGACGCTCCCTAATTTGTTCACCCAGCCTAGCAAGGAACCATCATGACCTTCCAGTACCATTATTCGCAGCAGGACGGCGTGGCCGCTTTGCAACTGAGTGGCCGCCTCGATAGCGCGACTGCCAGTGGCTTTGAAAAACCGCTGCAGGATTTGTTCAATCTGCCCGGTAGCCGGGTGTTGCTCGACTTCAGTGCACTCGACTATATTTCCAGCGCTGGCCTGCGGGTAGTGCTGATGGCGGCCAAGCGCGCCAAGCTGGCACAGGGTGCGCTGCTGTTGTGCAGCCTGCAGCCGCAGGTACGCGATGTATTCGAGATCAGCGGCTTTTTGCGGATTCTGGAAGTGGCGCCGGATCAGGCAGCCGCACTGGGGCGCTTGCGCACCCCGGCCTGAGCAGCGCAGGTCTGAGGGCTAGCACTCATGGATATTTTCGCCAGTATTTTCGCCGGCCTCGGGCTGTTTTTCATCGGCATCCGCTTACTCAGTAATAACGTCAAACAGCTGATCGGCCGGCGCATGCGGGTGCTGATCACCCGGGTGATGGCCGGCAACGGTTCGGTCGCACTGCTGGGCTTGCTGGCCGGCGCCATCATCCAGAGTCTGAATGCGGTGACCTTTGTGATGGTGGTGCTGGTCAGTGCCGGGGCCATCGACAAGCGCCGCGCTTTTCCGGTGATTAACTGGGCCAATCTCGGCACCTCGGTGCTGATCCTGATGGCCACGCTGAATATGCACTGGCTGATTCTGGTGCTGATCGGCATCACCGGCACCACTTACTATCTGAATCTGGACCAGTCGGCACGCTACCGGCACGCCATCGGCGCCCTGCTGGGACTGGGGCTGCTGTTTCTCGGCATTGATTTCATCAAGTCCGGTTCGGCCATACTCAAGCACACGGCGTGGCTCAAGGATTACCTGCAAGTGGCCGGACACTATCCCTTGCTCAGTTTTTTGATCGGCACGGGCGTAGCGGCGCTGGTGCAATCCTCGCCCACCGTGACGGTGGTGGCGATGGCCATGGCGGCGGCCGGCTTGCTGCCGTTCCAGAGTGGCGCCATGATCGTGCTGGGTGCGGGACTCGGTTCCGGGCTGGCCACCCTGTCCATGACCGGTAAGCTGGCTGGCAGTGCGCGCCAGCTGGTGCTGTATCAGGTGGCGCTCAAGGTATGCGGGGTGGTGGTGATGCTGGTGCTGCTGACGGCCGACTGGGTCTGCGGACTGGGCCTGGTCGCGGCCGGCATGGCGCAGTTTGACCTGTCCGCTTCGGCACAACTGGCGGCCATTTATATTTGCTTGCAGATCGCTTCCGATCTGGCGATGCGCGCCTTGAAAGGGCCCATCGTGGGCTGGCTGGAACAGCTGGCGCCGCCCTCGGTGGAAGAAACGCTGGGACGGCCGCATTACATCAATGACGAAGCACTGGTGGAACCGGAAACGGCGCTGCTGCTGGTCGACAAGGAGCAGCAGCGCCTGCTGGCCAGCCTGCCGACCTATCTCGATGGACTGCGCGCGGAAGCACCGGCCGGTAGTCCCGGCACGGCCACCCTGCTGGCAGCGGAAAGCAGCGTGATCCGCGAGTGCGATCTGTTCCTGACGGAACTGGTGGATCGCAATAACAGCCGTCCGGTACTCGAACAGACCATCGTGCTGCGTGACCGCAACCAGCTGCTCAGTAATTTGCAGGAGACGCTGGCGGAAATGAGCCGGGTGATTGGTGACCCGGCAAGGCTGGGCGAAGTGCGCACGTTGATCGACAGTCTGGCCGAGAGCTTGCACATGATGCTGGAAACGCTGGCCGAGGTCGCCAGTTCGCCGGCTGCTGCCGATCTGGAAATGCTACGCATGCTGACCCACGACCGTTCCGAGCTGATGGATGCGATCCGGCGCCGCATGCAGGGCGGCGGGATCGCAGCGGAGATCCAGCAGGCGGTGTTCTCGGCCACCGGTCTGTTCGAGCGCAGCGTCTGGCTGCTGCGCCGCTATGTGCTACTGCTCGATGTCAGCCAGCAGGGCAGTGCCGAATGATCTGATGTTGCGCAAAATATAGTGTGGCCGGTCTGTTAGGATCAATCGCATTGAGTGGTAATATATGTGATCATTTTTGAGTAATTAAAGACTCAAGTAAAAATGAGGCCAAACTATAAACAGCCCTTTGCCGCTTTTGTCAAAAAGCAGCGCAAAGCGTTGCAGTTGGCGATAGAAGACGCCATCGAGGATGTGTGTGCAAATCCTTATGCGGGTGAGCCGAAGGTCGGTGATTTGCAAGGGATACGGGTGTATAAATTTGCACATCATCGTCAGCAATACTTGATCGCGTATCGCCTTCCTTCCATGCGGGAAATCGAGAGGGAAGGTGGCGAACTCGCCTTACTGATGATCGACTTCTATCAGGTAGGAGCGCATGAGAATTTCTATGCGATGCTGAAGCAATATCTGAAATCGTGAGGATGACATGGCGCATGTCACTGCAGAAGCTGTTTATCGACACTTTACCCATCTGGACTTGGCGGAACGCGTAAGATTTTTTACACTGCTTGCCGAAACTAGCGCCAGAGGGGAAAACTACTCCCATGAGCAAGTGTTTGGTCATCTTGCGAATGCCGAGCTGACTGCTCTGGAAGCTGCGGAATATCTGGAAATCTCGATTGCCACTTTCCGGCGCTATGTAGCAGACCAGAAAATTCAGGTGTCGTCAGTTGTGGGGCGTAGCCAGCTTTTTTCCAGCACAGATTTGAAGGCATTTAAACGCTCACTGTTGAGAGTCAAGAAGCCGTCTGGTGCGAATCACCAGGCAGCTAAAGGGCCGGATTGGCATGGTCTGACCGAGTAGTATGGCACGCTGAATGGTGGTGACATTTTGTACGTATGGCGCGACTGCCATGCCAGAAGCTAAAACGCTCAGACGCTACCGCGCTGCGCTTCGATGGCCAGCACATCGTGCATGGCAATCACCAGATCGTCCATGCTCAGGTGGGTCTTGGCCGGGAAGCCATCCTCCAGTGCCACCACGGCACCGGCGCTGATTTTTTCCTCGCTGCCTGCGCTGGCCGGCATGAAGGCGAAATGGGGGAAGCTGCTCTGACCGTGTTCGGCAATCTCGCGCAGCGTGCGCGGGGCGACGCGTAACAGGCCGTTGCGCACATGGCGCTGACGGGTTTCGTTGCGGTCTTTGAGCAGCGCCTGCAGGCGGCGGATGTCCTGCAGCAGATGTTCCTGTTCCGCGTAGAGAGCCGCCAGTTCCGTGTCGTCCAGCGGGGCTTCCCACTGCGTCAGTTTCAGCAGGCCGCGCCGGTGCAGGTTCTGGCGCTGGATATCCAGATCGACCGTGCTCTGGCGCGCTTGCTGCGCTTCGAGATTGCGCGCTTCCAGTACATCGCCATGGGCGCGGTGCCATTTGTCACCGAACTCGAACACCAGACCGTCGAAATAGAAATACATGGGCAGCGCCTGCGCGAAGATCTGGGTAGTACTTTGCTGCCAGCGGGCAGCCAGTTCGGGGATGGTGAGGGTGAGCGGGGCGAGGATCGACATGTGGTGTAGGTTGCTGGCGGCGGCGCGTGAGGCGCCGTTCGCATGGTTGGGCCGGGATCTGGTGATGCATGACAATAAGTGCCTATTGTAACGGGCTGAACCCATTTGCTGTAGGGCTGGGGTGTTCGACCCGCGCAGGGGTAAAATGGCAGCTATCGTAAGGAGTTGCAATCATGATGTTTTTAAAGGTTCCGTTCGCGGAAAAAGATGAAGCCAAGTCGCTCGGTGCGCGCTGGAATAGCGAGCGTAAATCGTGGTACGTACCGGATGGCAAGGACAGTGGGCCGTTCGCGCGCTGGCTGCCGCCCGGTGGCGCCGATTTCGTGCCGGCGATTGCCGCTGCCACGCCCCGTTCGCATGGTGTGACCATCGATAGCTATGTCGGG
>JAIELO010000187.1 GCA_019752915.1 Burkholderiaceae bacterium | reverse complement strand
CCAGCGCAGCAAGAATCGCTGGTCGCAGCCGCTGCTGTGATTGAGAGCAGCGTGGCCGTGGTAACGCCAGTCGACGCGGTGGCCAGTGGCGCCGCAGATGGCGCGCAGGCAAAGCGCAAGAATGGCCCTAAACCGCCAGCCCGTAAGGTCAAGGCTGCGCAAAAACAGAAGACTGGGCAAAGTGCCGAGTCGCCAGCGGAGCTGAATGCAGTGACGTCGGCGGCCAGCGCGAGCGAGTCGCAGCGCGATACACAGACTGGCGCAGACAGCCAGTCGCGCGACGCGTCGGGTGAGCCAGCAGCGCCACGTCAGGAACGTGGTGCGCAGCAAGGTCGCCAGAAAGGTGCGCAGCAAGGACAGCAGAAAGGCCGGCAGCAAGGGCAGGCGAAAGGTCAGCAGAACGCCCAGCCGAAAGGTGCTGCGCAAGCTCAGCCCCAAGCTCAGTCAGTGGCGCAGCCGCAGGCTGAGCCGCAAGGTCAGCCACCCGCATCGCAGCCAGCGGGACAGGAAGCAGGTCAGCCAGCGCAGACCAAGCGCACTGCCGGCAAGGGCGGCAAAGGCGGCAGAGATGCTGCGTCGGCCAAGCGCGGCAATGCCGCCAAGGCAGCAGCCCCGGCGGCTGCGACCGAGAGCCCGGCGCCTGCCCAGCCCGCCAGTGCCACTGCTGCGCCAGTGGCCGAAGCCAAGCCAGCCCGCAAGCCCGCTGCACGCAAACCGCGTCCGCCTAAGGCGGCCGCCAGCGCGGAGTAAGCACCAGTATGGCCACGCTGTCGGCGCTGATCCTGTATCCGGTGAAGTCGTGCGCTGGCCTGTCTGTGCAGCAGGCGACACTGAGCGTACAGGGCTTGCAGCATGGCGGGATCGGTGACCGCGAATGGGCGGTGGTCGATGCTGCAGGTAACTGCCTGACCCAGCGCGAGTATCCGCGCATGGCGCTGATCCAGCCGGCGCTGGCTAGCGATCAATTAATTCTGCAGGCGCCCGGTGTGGCGCCGCTGGCGCTGCCGCTGGCACGCTCGGACGCGGCCCCGGATCTGACGGTGCAGGTGTGGGACGATCAGGTGCCGGCCCACGATGGCGGCGCCGCAGCGGCCGCGTGGCTGACTGCCGTGCTAGGGGGGCCGTGCCGGCTGGCACGCTGCCATCCGCTGGCGCAACGCGCTGTCAGCCAGACCTGGAGTGGCGGGATTGCTGCCACCACCCTGTTATCGGATGGCTATCCGCTGCTGGTAACGAGTACCGCGTCGCTGGACGATCTGAATCAGCGTCTGCAGCGTGCCGGTCGTACCGCGTTGCCGATGAACCGTTTTCGCCCGAATCTGGTGATCGACGGTATCGAGGCTTACGAGGAAGACTATAGCGCGCTGTTCGAACTGGGCGAGGTGGCGCTGAAGCCCGTCAAGCCCTGTCCGCGTTGCCCCATGCCGTCGGTGGATCAGGAGCGCGGCGAGTTCGGCCCCGACCCGCTCGACATCATGCAGAGTTACCGCGCCAAGCCGGAACTCGAGGGCGCTCTGTGTTTCGGCATGAACTGTCTGGTGGTGGCTGGCGCTGGCCAGTTAGTGTCTGTTGGACAGGAAATATTCGTTACACTGGCGTTTTAAGCTCGGCAGGCATTCCCAAGCGGCAAAACTTGGCGTAATGTGGCATTTGGCAAGAAATCTGGTGAGTAAGGGGTTTTATGACGCAAACTGCAACTAGCACGTTACGGCCACCCAGTACGCCTGCCGCTGCAGCGGAGGATCTGGCAGCTGAAAATCATGCGCTGCGTGCGCGCATGACCTATCTGCTGGAGCAAGCCGAGCGCAACCACTCCATCATGACCCGCCATCAGGCTTTCGATCTGGAGATCGTCGGCGCTGCTAATTTCCCCGAACTGGTGGGCACCATCTTCCGCGTCTTACCGGTTATATCGGAACTCGATAGCGTAACTTTAACGCTGCTTGACGAAGATGCCGATATTCGCGAGGTCATGCTCAAACTCGACGTAGTGTTTGCCGATTTTCCCGGTCTGATCTTCGTCGAGTCGGTCGATGCGATGGGGCTGGATCTGGCGCCGCGCAATGCACAGGCAGCGCCGCCACGGCCGCTGCTGGGCATGTACGACGCCCGCCGTCACGCCACCGCTTTTCCCCATCCACCGGTCGGACTGCAAAGTGTCGCGCTGGTGCCCTTGCTGCGCAATAAGCGCATCATCGGCTCGCTCAATCTCGGCAGTTGCGACCCGACCCGTTTTACGCCCAGTCTGGGCACGGATTTCATCGAGCACATGGCGTCGATCATCGCCATCTGTCTGGAAAACGTGATCAGTAACGAGATGCTCAAGTACATCGGTCTGACCGATTCGCTGACCGGCGTCTACAACCGGCGCTATATCGACCGGCGCCTGCTGGAAGAAATTGCCCGGGCGCGGCGCCAGAAATATCCGATTTCCTTCATGTACATCGATATCGACCATTTCAAACGGGTCAACGATACGGTGGGCCATGGCGGCGGCGACGATGTGCTGCGCGAAGTGGCCAGCCGCATCAAGAACGAGTTGCGCACCTCGGATGCCCTGGCGCGCTTCGGTGGCGAAGAATTCGTGGTGCTGCTGATCGATGCCGATCTCGATAGCGCCGCGTTTGTGGCGGAACGGATCCGCGCCAGCGTGGCCGGCAGCATGATCGTGCTGTCGCAGGAATTGCGCCTGTCGGTGACGGTGTCGATCGGGGTGGCCTGTCTGGCGCCCGGTGACGCAGAAGGCGATCCGGCAGCCGTGGCGCGTGCCTGGGTGGCACAGGCTGATACCCTGCTGTACGTGGCCAAGGAAAGCGGCCGCAACCGCGTAGTCAGTCGCGATCCTGCCACGCAGGACTGAATCCCGGCGCGTCCGGCCGAACCCGCACGAATCCGGCGGTGTGCCTTGCAGGCGCCTTGTCGTGCTGACACCGCATGCCGCCAGCAGTACCTCAATGCCTGCCTAGCGGCGCAGTTTCTGTTCGGCGCGATGCACGGCGTGCGCGGTGCCGCGCACAATCACCACATCGCCCGCTTCCAGTACCAGTTCCGGGCTCGGCTCGAGCTGCCCCTTGCCACGCCGGATGCTGCTCACGGCCGCACCGCTGAACTCGATATTCACACTGGCCAGCGCATGCCCCACACAGCTGGCTTTGCCGCCCAGCGTGACGGAATGCAGACGTTCCAGATCCGCTTCATCGGCACTATCGTTGGCGCCGTGGAAGTAGCCGCGCAGCGAAGCGTAACGGGCGTCCCGCGCGGTCTGCACCCGGTGCACCACGCGGCGCAGCGGCACGCCCAGCATTACCAGCGCGTGCGAGGCCAGCATCAGGCTGCCTTCCATCAGTTCCGGTACCACTTCGGCTGCGCCGGCCTGCTTCAGACGGTCCAGATCGGTATCATCGTAGGAACGCACGATCACCGGCAGGGTAGGTGCCAGTTCGTGTACCAGATGCAGCACTTTGAGCGCCGAGGGCGTGCTGGCGTAAGTGATGACGACCGCGCTGGCGCGGTAGATACCGGCCGCGACCAGACTCTCGCGGCGCGCCGCGTCGCCATACGATACATGGCGGCCGGCCGTCTGGGCTTCCTGCACCCGTTCCGGATCCAGATCGAGGGCGTGGTAATCGAAGTTTTCTTCCGTCAGCAGGGTCGCCAGACTCTGGCCGCTACGGCCGAAGCCGCAGACGATCACGTGCTTGTTGGTGGACATGGTGCGGCTGGCGATCTTGGTCAGGGCCAGCGATTGCATCATCCATTCGTTGTTGGAGAATTTCAGCACGATCTGGTCGGACTTGGCGATGATGAACGGCGCCAGCAGCATCGACAGCACCATCGAGGCCAGCACCACCTGAATGATGAAGGGATCGATCAGTTGGCTGCCACCGGCCAGATTCAGCAGCACGAAGCCGAATTCACCGGCCTGCGCCAGTCCCAGACCGATGCGCATCGAGATGCCGTCCGAGGAGCCGAACAGCTTGGCCAGACCGGCGATCAGGGCAAATTTCAGCAGTACCGGGCCGGCCAGCAGCACCAGTACCAGCCACCAGTGCTGCAGCACCATTTGCACATTGAGCAGCATGCCGATGGTGATGAAGAATAGCCCCAGTAGCACATCGCGGAACGGTTTGATGTCTTCTTCCACCTGGTGCTTGAATTCCGTTTCCGAAATTAGCATGCCGGCCACGAAGGCGCCCAGTGCTAGCGACAGGCCGGCGCGCTCGGTAATCCAGGCTGCGCCCAGTGTGATCAGCAGCAGGTTCAGCATGAACAGTTCCTGCGAGCGCCGTTTGACCACGATGGTGAACCAGGTGCGCACGATTTTCTGCCCCACGAACAGCAGCAGGGTCAGCACGATCACCGCTTTCAGGCTGGCCCATGCCAGCGTTTCCACCAGCGCATCAGGGCGCTGACCGAGCGAGGGAATCAGAATTAGCAGGGGCACCACGGCCAGATCCTGGAATAGCAGGATGCCGATGATACGGCGGCCGTGTTCGCTTTCCAGTTCCAGTCGTTCCGTCAGCATTTTCGAGACGATGGCGGTGGACGACATGGCCAGCGCGCCGCCGAGCGCAAACGAGGTTTGCCAGCCAAGGTGGATGGAAGGGGGGGAGCTGGGTGCTGATGGTCCAGCCGAACAGCATGGTGGCGACGATGGTCAGGCTGACCTGTGCCATGCCGAGCCCGAACACAATGCCGCGCATGGCTTTTAGTTTGGGGAGGGAAAATTCCAGCCCGATGGAGAACATCAGGAACACCACGCCGAATTCAGCCAGCGCGTGGGTGATTTCGCTTTCCTCGGCCAGTCCCAGTGCGTGCGGGCCGATCAGAATGCCGACCGCCAGATAGCCGAGCATGGGCGGTAGTTGCAGCATGCGGAAGGCGACCACGCCGAGCACCGCGCTACCGAGCAACAATAGGGTGATTTCCAGAGGG
>JAIELO010000157.1 GCA_019752915.1 Burkholderiaceae bacterium | reverse complement strand
ACGATGTTCACGGCCGCCGCATCGAGTTCCGGATTGCCGGAACTGCGATCGACCTTGATACCGCCGTCCGCCATATAGATGGTCCCGTCCTGAAATACCGGAATCGACAGCACCAGCTGGCCATACAGCTTGCGCCCTCGCGCCTGCGGGAAATTGAGCGTGCCGATATCCTCGATCCGCTTCTGGATCGCCTTGTAATACATGGCGTAACCCACCCCGCGCGTGCTGGGGGTAATAAAGGTTTTCTTGGGGCGCTTGTTCTGGTCTTCGATGTTTTCGCTGATTTCGGCCGCACGGCGGGCAATCGCCTTGCTGGCGTCGAGCAGATCGGCGCCAGTCGGGGTCGGGTCAGGCTTGTTCTTTTCCGTCACAGGCGGCGCGGCAAACGGGGTGGGCGCGGCGGCCTGCGTCAGCAGCTTTTTCTGCAACTCTTCGAGCTGTGCGATGCGCCGCCGGGCGGCCTTGATACTGTCGCCCGTTTCCATCTTGCGCATATCGGGCATGGGCGACTTCGAGCGGCCCTGATCGACCGTGCCGCCACCATCGAGATTGGCTTGCGCCAGCGCGTCGGCTTTCAGCGGTGCCTTGCTATGCTTGGCGTTCACCAGAATCACTTCCAGTCCGGGATCGGTTGGCCGCACTGGCGCCGGGGCAGGCGCCACCAGCCGCACGGCCAGCAAAGCGCCGTGCGCCAGCAGCGAAATGCCACAGGCCAGATACAGCAAACGATTTTCTCGGAAGGACTTCACACTGGGCCGCTAGCGATGGTTTGAACTGATTTTACGTGAAAGCAGACGCTCGGCAACGGCTTTTTAGGCCGCCGGTGGTTCTGCCGCCGCAGTATCGGCCGACTTATCCGCATCCGCTTCGGCTTGCGCCTCCACCGCCAGCTCCGGCGCATCCACCGCGTCTTCCGGCGCGTCGTCATCCTCGAACTCCAGATCCGCATCGGACAGCGCCGCATCGGCCGCCGGAATTTCCAGAATCCGCGCTTCGATGGTCAGGTCCACCTCGTCCCAGCGCAGGATGTCGAGCTTGACCTGCGCGCCGCGCGCCACCTGCGGCATGCCCGGCAGACGGATAATCAGCGGAATATCGACCAGTCGCAGCACCTCGTCCTTGAGCACCACCGCCTCGACCTGACGGGCATCTTCCTGCCCCAGCCAGCGCAGGCACCAGTAGCGTTCCATGGTCGACTGATGGTCGCCATAGGCCGCATAGGCGGCATCGAATTGCGACACGATGGCAAACAGGTTGGCATCCTTGTGCTTGAAATTGGCCACCAGCGGCGCCGTCACGCCATGCTGGGCGCAGGCCAGAATCTGCCACTGGTTCACCAGATCGGTATAGCGACGCAGCGGCGAGGTGCTCCACGCATACTGGTCAACCCCGAGGCCCTGATGGGGCGCGGCATGGGTCAGCATACGTACCTGCATCTTGGCAGCCCAGCCGCCCACGCCCTGCCCCTGACTGCGGTAGATGCCCGGCACGCCATGCTCGTGCATCAGCTTACCCCAGGTGCTGTTCGCAAAAATCATCAGCTCGGCGACGATCTTGTCCAGCGGTGCACCGCGCTTGCGACGGCTGACCGTCACCACATCGTCTTCCACGTAGAAGTTGAAATCGACACGGTTATTCTGTTCCGGCTTCAGGCCCCACGCTTCGCGCTTGACCATGCGACCCGCTTCCAGCACTTGCGCCCATTGCCAGATCAGGCGCAGCGACTCTTTATGCGGATACTCGCCCGCACCACTGGCCAGCGTTTCTTCATTGACCAGATCATCGAGATCGTTGTGGCGCAGATTGTTCGCCATCGGCACCAGTTCGGCGCGGGTTTCCGTGGACAGCAGCGACCAGTCGGCCGTATCGAGCGTGGCATACAGCGACAGCGCCGGGCAGTTTTTGCCTTCGGCCAGCGTGAACGCTTCCACCACCGCATCGGGCAGCATGGTGATTTTATCGCCCGGCATATACACGGTGGACATGCGCGCGCGCGCCAGCTTGTCGACCGCGTCGTCCGGCTGTATGCCCAGACCCGGCGCGGCAATGTGGATACCGATGCGCACCTTGCCGCCGTCGAGCAACGTCACGGAGAAGGCGTCGTCGATTTCGGTGGTGGTGACATCGTCGATCGAGAACGCCTGCACCTCGGCCAGCGGCAGATCGCTAGGCGCCACCGGTACCGGCACCTCGGGGAAGCCGGCGCCGCGCGGGAAGTTCTCGAACAGGAAGCGCGCCATATGCAGCGCCTTCGGCGACGCCACGCCGCCCACTACCAGCATCAATCGCTGCGGCGTGGTGTGCAGTTCGCTGGCAGCCGCATCGAGTGCCTTGTATTCGATGGTGTTCTTGTCCGGCTTGAACAGCAGTTGCAGCACCATGCTCTGCATGGCTTCCGGCAGTTGCCCGGCTTTGAGCTGCTCCACATAAGCCGCTTGTATCAGTGCCTGCTGCTTTTTCTTCTCGATTCCGGCCTGCGCGGCGCGCAGCGACTGTTCCGGCGCTGCCTTGTAACGGCCACGGCCTTTTTTATAGAAGTAGATCGGTGACGAGTGCAGGCACAGAATCAGGCCTGCCGCTTCGGCCGGCAGTGGCGCATGGCCAAAATATTCCGCCCCCAGTTCGGCAAAACCGAATTCCTCCTGGCCCGCCACTTCCCACAGAAAATCGAGATCAATCTCGGCGGCGATGGTTTTGGCCTGCTCCATCAGTTCGGCCGGACCCGGCTTCTCGAACTGCAGCAGCACGTCCTTGGTCTTGACCTTGTTGCGCTTGCCGCTGGCCATCTCGACCTGATAGGCCTCGCCCGCTTGCGACATCATGGTGCCGACCTTGAAGTCGCCGGATTCTTCGAAAAATAAATTCATTGCTGTTTTCTGTAGGGTTAATTCGTTCACTAGGCACTGCCCGGGGCAGCATTAGCGGATATTCGTGTAGCGATTCGACTCGGTATTCGGGTGCGGCGTACTGGCTTACTGGCTTACATAGCGCTGGGCGCCGCTCTGGGCCTGAGCGCCAGTGCGGCAGGCAGAAACACTTCCGTCACCAGCAGACTGCCCTGACGCCGCCGGTACAGGCAGCGCCGTGCATACAATATCAGCCCGGGCTGGCCTTCCAGCCCGAGCGCCTTGCGAGCCCGCTGCGCCAGCGGGTGACCGGCACGCAGCCGGGCAAATTCCAGCACACCACGGCGCACCTGCGGGTCACCGAACAGGGTGGTGCCCAGCGAGCGCTCGCCCAGCGCACTAAATAAAGGCCAGTCGCTGGCGGTGGCCGACATCGGCACCACCGTGTGGGCAAACACCACCGGCGTATTATCGCAGCGTAGCAGCACCTCGCGTTCCCACACTCGCCCGGGGCGTTGCAGGCCGATGCTGGCCGCTTCGTCGCTCAGGCAGCGCGCCGTGCGCTGGTGCAGACACTGCACGCGGAAACTGTCGCTGTGAGCCTTCAGTCGCGCCGTCAGCGAGCCATCCTCGGTCAGCCACGGGCGCATTGCCGCCGGCGCATTCAGGGCCAGCACGTGGGGCTGCCAGCGGGTCTGACGCAACGAGGCAGCACGCGCCGAGATCAGGCCTGCTTGCCGAACGGCCGACGTTAAACCGAATTCCAGCCCCGGCTTCAAGCGACGCTTCAAGACTGCGCTCCGATGCCGCAAAAGGCCAGCACTTCATCCAGATAGTCGGCAAATTCGCTAATACTATGGTCACTGCCTTCGATCACGTGCTGCTGCGCGCCCGCATAATGGGCCAGCATGTCGCGGTAATCGAGCACCTCATCGCCGGTGGCGGCCAGCAGCAGGTAGCGCTGCGGCGCACTGATTTTTGCGATTGCCAGCGCGCGCAATTCAGCGATGTATTCGCGCTTGAACTCGAACGGCTCATCCGAGTGGTAGGCCGTGGTCACGCCCACGTGTTTATCCAGATCCTTGAGCGGCACCACGGCGGGGTTCAGTAATACGGCCGGGCAGCCCAGACGCTCGGCCAGCCAGGTAGCGTAATAACCACCCAGCGAGGAACCGACGATGCGCAAGTCACTCGCCGGGATACCCTCGATCAGCGTCAGCACCTGCTGCATCGCCAGCGCCGGCGAAGCGGGCAACTGGGGGCACAGCCACTGATCGGCCAGTCCCAGTTGCGCCATGCGTTCGGCCATCAGGCGCGCCTTCATCGAGCGCGGCGACGAACGGAATCCGTGCAGATAGAGAATCATTGAGGCAGGGCCGCGAGAATTTTTGCGTGGATGCCGCCAAAGCCGCCGTTACTCATCACCAGAATCTGGTCGCCGGGACGGGCCGCCTGCACGATGGCTGCGACCAGCGTATCGATGTCGTCGTAGGCACTGGCAAGCTTACCCAGTGGGGCCAGCGCCGCGCCCAGACTCCAGCCTAGCGTCGCTTCGCTGCCATAGCCAAACACCAGATCGGCCTGTTCCAGACTACCGGGTAGCGCCTCTTTCATCGCGCCCAGCTTCATGGTGTTGGAACGCGGTTCCAGCACCGCCAGAATCCGGGTCGCCGCGCCAACCTTCTGACGCAGGCCACCCACGGTGGTCGCGATGGCGGTCGGATGGTGGGCAAAATCGTCAAACACGGTGATGCCGTTCACCACGCCGCGCACTTCCATGCGGCGCTTGACGTTTTCGAAACGCGCCAGCGAAGCGGCGGCCTGCGCCACCGGCACCCCGACATGGCGAGCGGCGGCAATCGCGGCCAGCGCATTGTGGCGGTTGTGCTGACCGGTCAGCTGCCATTGCACGTGACCGGCCACTGCGCCGCGGAAGATCACGTCGAAACTGCCGTCCTCGTATTCCTTCATGCGCCAGTCGGCCGCGTCGCTGTCGCCAAAACCTTCCTGCTCGCTCCAGCAACCGCGCTGCAGCACGCGCTGCAGGGATGCCTGATCGGCATTCACCACCACCCGGCCGATACCGGGCACGGTG
>JAIELO010000371.1 GCA_019752915.1 Burkholderiaceae bacterium | reverse complement strand
CGCTCACTACTAGGCTGGATACGCGACATTGGCGCTAATCTTCTCGTCAATATCGTCACCATTCTAGTGATCGGCGCCATCGTCATCGGCTACAAATCTGTCGGTCAGATTCAGCATCATGCCGAGACGACACTTGGGATGCAGCCTACAGAACCGCCGCCCAGGGTCACGCCACCGACGCCAAGCACCGGACATTGATCAGCAATCTAGTACGGCTTGCTCTGAAGCGTCGCCAGCGGACACGCCGGACAGGTACGGACAGCGGACACGCGCCAGGTAATCTATAAAAATCAGACACTTAGCAATTGGCACGGTTTCTGCATAGGTAGCAGCAATTTCCTCACCAAGCGCTGCCATGATCCGCGACACTTCCCAGCAGGACACCGTCCTCACCACCCCGCCCGGGCGCACACTCAGGCGCCGTCTGCTGTATGCAGCCGTCGTGCTGCTGGTGCTGGGCGCTGCCTACGCCGTGCTGCACAGCTGGCGTGGCAGCAGCCATTCGGTCAGCATGGCACGCTTACGGATTGCCGAAGTGGGGCGTGGCACGCTGGTGCGCGACGCCGCCGTGAATGGCCGCATCGTCGCCGCTGTCAGCCCGACTTTGTATGCAGCCGCCCCCGCCACCGTGACGCTGAAAGTGGCCGCCGGCGATACCGTCAAGAAAGGCGATGTGCTGGCCTTGCTGGAATCACCCGACCTCAGCGACGCTCTGAAACGCGAGCAATCGAGCTATCTGCAACTGGAAGCGGAAGTGGCACGCCAGCAGATTCTGGCGCGTCAGCAAAAGCTGCTGGCGCGGCGCGATGCCGACACGGCCGAGATCGACCGCCTGTCGGCGCTGCGCACGCTGGAACGCTACAACGCCGTCGCCAACGAAGGCATCATCGCCAAGATCGAATACCAGCGCGCCAAAGATGCCCTGAACTCGGCCGAGATCCGCGCCCGCCATGCCGGCCAGGCTGCGGAACTGGAAAACGCCAACGTCACGCTGGGATTGCAAACCAAACGCAACGAGCTCGACCGTCAGCGCCTGTCGCTCGCCAATGCCCAGCGACGGGTCGACGAACTGACCGTGCGCGCGCCCGTCGACGGCTTCATCGGCACCCTGTCGGTGGCTAACCGTAGCGTAGTGCCGGCCAACGCCGCCCTGATGACGCTGGTCGATCTGTCGCGCCTCGAAGTCGAACTCGAAGTACCGGAAACCTATGTGGCCGATCTCGGTCTGGGCATGGCCGCCGAAGTCGATTACGGCACCGGCCGCGCCAGCGGCAAACTGTCGGCCCTATCGCCGGAGGTGGTGAAAAATCAGGTACTGGCACGGCTGCGTTTCGCCCAGCAGCAACCGGCCGGGCTGCGCCAGAACCAGCGCGTCAGCGCGCGTCTGCTGATCGATGAAAAAGCCAACACCCTGATGCTGGCGCGCGGCCCCTTCGTGGAGTCCGAAGGGGGGCGCTATGCCTATGTGGTACGCGACGGGATTGCCGTGCGCACCCCCGTCAAGCTGGGCGCCACCAGTATCAGCGCCGTCGAAATTCTCACCGGCCTGCAAGCGGGCGACAAGGTCGTCATTGCCGGCACCGAAGCCTTCGAGAACGCTGCACGCGTCTCGCTCCATCCTTAACCGTACGAGGTCTGCCATGCTGCGCATGCAAAATCTGAGCAAAGTCTACCGCACCCACATGATCGAAACCCACGCCCTGCGCGGCTTCGAAATCAACGTGAAAAAGGGCGAGTTCGTCACCGTCACCGGGCCGTCCGGTTCCGGCAAAACCAGCTTCCTGAACATCGCCGGATTGCTCGAAGAGTTCACCGACGGCGAATACATCCTCGACGGCATCAACGTGCGTGGCATGGATGACAACGCCCGCGCCCGTCTGCGCAACGAAAAACTCGGTTTCATCTTTCAGGGCTTCAATCTGATTCCCGACCTGTCGCTGTTCGATAACGTCGACGTACCGCTGCGTTACCGTGGCTTTAATGCCGCCGAACGCAAGGAGCGTATCGAAGATGCACTGGCCAAGGTGGGACTGGGCTCGCGCATGAAACACTATCCTGCCGAACTGTCCGGCGGCCAGCAACAGCGCGTCGCCATTGCCCGCGCGCTGGCCGGCAGCCCCAAGCTGCTGCTGGCCGACGAGCCGACCGGCAACCTCGATACCCAGATGGCACGTGGCGTGATGGAACTGCTGGAAGACATCAATGCACAGGGCACCACCATCCTGATGGTGACCCACGATCCGGAACTGGCGGTGCGGGCGCAGCGCAACGTGCACATCATCGACGGGCAGGTGGCCGATCTGGTGCGCAAGGCACCGACGCTGGTGCCCGCCGGTACCCGGACTGTTTAAGGAGCGCCGCATGTTCCAGTACTACTTCATGCTTGGCCTGCGCAGCCTGCGCCGCAACCCGGCCCTGACCGCGCTGATGGTGCTGACGCTAGCCGTCGGTGTGGCCGCCAGCGTGGCGACCCTGACGATTTTGCATGTGATGTCCGGTGACCCGATCCCGCAGAAAAGCACGCGCCTGTTTGTGCCGCTGCTCGACAACGGCCCGCTGGCCGGCTATAAGGCGGGCGATGAACCGAATGATCGCCAGCTCAGCTACCGCGATGCCAGCAACCTGCTACGCAACAAAGTGGCCGAACGCAGCACGGCACTGTACGGCATCAGCGTGGCGGTCGAACCGCCGCGCAAGGATCTGCCGCTGTTCAACGCCCGCGGTCTGGCGCCTACCAGCGACTTTTTCAATATGTTCGAAGCGCCCTTCCTGTATGGTCGGGGCTGGAGTCCGGCCGAGGACAAGGCGGCCGCCGATGTGGTGGTACTGAGCCGCAAGCTGGCGGAAAAACTGTATGGCGACAGCGACCCGGTGGGCCAGCGCCTGCGCATCAGCGGCCAGCAATACCAGATCGTCGGCGTGCTCGATACCTGGACGGTGGTGCCACGCTTCCACCGCATCATCGGTTCGGCCGATGGCGCTTTCAGTGACGAAGACGAACTGTTTGTACCGTTTGCCACCAGTGTGCGACATGCCATGCAGCGCAATGGCAACTCCAGCTGCACCGGCGACATCTCGCCCGGCTATCAGGCCTATCTGGATTCGGAATGCACCTGGATCCAGTTCTGGTTCGAGATGCGCACGGCCGGTGACCGCGGCCTGCTGCAGGACTATCTGAACAGCTATGCCACCGAACAGCGCAAACTGGGACGGCTGCCACGTGCGGCCCCGAATCTGCTGTACGACGTGCGCGAATGGCTGGATCTGTTGAAGGTGGTCGGTAACGACAACAAACTGTCGGCCTGGCTGGCGTTCGGCTTCCTGGTACTGTGCCTGGTCAATACCATCGGTTTGCTGCTGGCCAAATTTTCGGTGCGCGCTGCCGAGGTGGGCATCCGCCGTGCACTGGGCGCCTCGCGTCGCGAAATTTTCCAGCAATTCCTGATCGAGACCACCGTGATCGGTCTGGCCGGTGGCCTGCTGGGATTGCTGCTCGCCTTCGGTGCGCTGGCACTGATCGCCATGCAATCGAAAGCGCTCACCGTGGTCGCCCATATGGACTGGATGATGCTGCTGGCCACCTTCCTGCTATCGATACTGTCCGCCGTGCTGGCCGGTCTGCTGCCCACCTGGCGCGCCTGCCAGACCACGCCGGCACTGCAACTGAAATCCCAATAACGCATCCGGCATAAGGAATCCTGCATCATGCATCCCATCCTGTCTGCGCTGCTGCGCAATAAAACCGGCCCGCTACTGGTGGCCGTGCAGGTCGCCCTGAGTCTGGCGATCCTGGCCAATGCCCTGCACATCGTGCAGGTGCGGCAAGCCGTCTCGAACCGGGAGAGTGGCATCGCCCGCGAGGAAGACGTGTTTACGCTGCAATTGCGCCATCTGGAACACAGCAATCACGCGGCACAGCTCGACGCCCAGCGGCGCGAAACGGCGGCGCTGAAGGCCGTGTCCGGCATACAGAACGTGGCGACCACCACCCAGGTGCCGATGTCGCGTTCGGGCAATTACTCGGGACTGGCGCTGGACCGCAAACAGCTCACCTCCAGCGTTTCGGCCACCACCTATTACAGCCCCGACGCGCTGCTGGCCACCTGGGGTTTGCAACTGCGCGAAGGGCGTGATTTCCAGCCCGGCGAAGTGCCCGAAATCGATACCACCAGCAGCCAGGATTTTCCGCAAAGCGTGATCATCACCCGGCAGCTCGGTGAAAAACTCTGGCCAGACCAGCCCAGCTATCTCGGCAAGACCGTCTACTACGGCACCGGCGAGGGTGCCAAGGAGTTGCGCGTGGTGGGCGTGCTGGCACGGCTGCAAAGCCCGGGCGCACAGATCAGTGAGCAGTCCGACTATTCGATCATCCTGCCGGCCCGCCTGACGGGCGAAGATGTCACCACCTACACGCTGCGCGCCGAACCGGGCCAGTTGCAGCGGGTCATGAAGGAAAGCGAAAGCGCCGTGCGCAGTGCCTCGGCGACGCCGGTCATCGTCAAACTGAAAACCATCAGCGAATTCCGGCGCGACCGCTACCGCGCCGATCAGGCACTGGCCTGGATGCTGGTCACCGTCAGCGTGCTGCTGCTACTGATCACGGCCAGCGGCATCGTCGGCATGGCCAGCCTGTGGGTCACGCAGCGGCGCAAGCAGATCGGCGTGCGGCGGGCACTGGGCGCGCGCCGGGTCGATATCCTGCGCTACTTCATCACGGAAAATCTGCTGATCACCAGTGCCGGTGTGGCCGCCGGGGTGCTGCTGGCACTGGCGCTCAATCAGTTGCTGGTGAGCCAGCTGGAAATGGCGCGTCTGCCGGCCGGCTATCTGCGGGCAGGTGCTGCGCTGTTCTGGGCGCTGGGGGTGATCGCCGTGTATGGCCCGGCCTGGCGCGCCGCCAGCATTTCGCCGGCCACTGCCACCCGAAGTACCTGACTCCCTTG
>JAIELO010000027.1 GCA_019752915.1 Burkholderiaceae bacterium | reverse complement strand
GGGCGTCAGCGCGCCTACCTGTTACACTTCAGCAAAGCCAAGCAGTCGGCCACGCGCACTGCGCGCGTGCAGAACTGCATTCCCCGCATCCTCGAAGGCAAAGGACTAGACGATTGAGTGCAGTACAGCGTAACGCCTGGGGCTGGGTGCCCAGTATTTCCTTTAGTCAGGCGGTGCCCTATGTTGCCGTGATGATGCTGGCCACGGTAATGTATAAAAACCTCGGCGTATCGAATGCCGAACTGGCGTTTTATACGGCGTGGCTGTATCTGCCGTGGGTCATCAAGCCGCTCTGGTCGCCGCTGGTGGAATTGTTCGGCACCAAGCGGCGCTGGATCGTCGGCCTGCAATGGCTGTCTGCCGTGGCGCTGGCCAGTGTGGCTTTGAGCCTGCATCTGCCGGATTTCTTCCGTATCAGTCTGGTATTGCTGTGGCTGCTAGCGTTCAGCTCGGCCACCCACGATATTGCTTCCGACGGTTTTTACATGCTGGGATTGCCGGAACGCGCGCAACAGGCCGCGTTTGTCGGTGTGCGCAGCGCGTTCTACAAACTGGGCATGATTTCCGGTCAGGGCGGGCTGGTGTATCTGGCCGGGATGCTGATTGAGCGCCACGGCGATGCGGCCAGCGCATGGGCCGTCGTGTTTGGTTTGCTGGCGCTGCTGTTATTGCTGCTGGGCGCCTATCACCAGTGGATGTTGCCGCGTCCGGCCACGGACGGTGCGGTGCGCGCCGCCGATAATCTCTGGAGTGATTTTGTCGAGACTTTCCGCAGCTTTTTCCGCAAACCCGGTATCGGCGTCACGCTGGGCTTTCTGCTGTTGTACCGGCTCGGTGAAGCGCAGCTGCTGAAAATGGCCGCGCCCTTCCTGCTCGATGCGCGTGCGCAGGGCGGGCTGGGACTGAGCACGGCCAGCGTGGGGATTGTGTATGGCACGGTGGGGGTGGCCGCGCTAGTGCTGGGCGGCATTGCCGGAGGGCTGGTGATTGCCCGCTTCGGCCTCAAGCGCAGCCTGTGGCCGATGGTGTGCATCATGCATGTGCCGGATCTGGTGTTTGTGTATCTGGCCGTGGCCCAGCCCAGCGATACCGTGCTGATTGCTGCCGCGCTGGCGGTGGAGCAGTTCGGTTATGGCTTCGGCTTCGCCGCCTTCATGCTGTACATGGTGACGGTGGCCGATGGCGCGCATAAGACTGCCCACTACGCGCTGTGCACGGGGTTCATGGCGCTCGGCATGATGTTGCCCGGTATGGTGGCAGGCTGGTTGCAGCAGCAACTCGGCTATCCCTTATTCTTCCTGTGGGCCTGCATTGCCACGCTGCCAGCGTTCGGCATGACCTTGCTGGTGCGGCGTTCCCTGTAAATCGCTGCTGCCCGCTTCCGCTACAATACGGGGGCTTATACGATTCGGGGAATGGTTGTGGTGTTTAATGTGAAAAAGCGGCAGACCTTGTCTGCCGGTGTCGCTGCGGCGGTAGCGTTGTTGCTGGACGGGTGCTCCAGTACGCCGGTGGTGCCGTCAGCCGGATCGGGCGTGTCGTCGGGGCCGCAACCGCCAGCCGGTGTGCCCCCCGCGGCGACTCCGCAGCCACAGCCGGGCGCGACCACCCCAGCGCCGGCCGATGCCAGCCTGCCGCCTGCCGCGCCACGCGAATTCCGTGCCGCCTGGGTTTCCACGGTCGCCAATATCGACTGGCCTAGCCGTAGCAATCTCGGTATGGCAAAACAGCAGGCCGAAGCGCTGGCCATCCTCGACCGTTCGCTGGCGCTGGGTCTGAATGCCATCGTGCTGCAAGTGCGCCCCAGTGCCGATGCGATCTATCCGTCGGCGCTGGAGCCGTGGTCGGAGTTCCTCACCGGTCAGCAAGGCCGTGCCCCGGCCACGCCGTGGGACCCCTTGCAATTCTGGATCGAGCAGGCGCATGCACGCGGCATGGAGCTGCATGCGTGGTTCAATCCGTATCGGGCCCGCCATGCCACGGCCAAATCGGCGCTGGCCGCTAGTCACATCGCCAACACCAACCCCGCCGTGGTCAAGTCGTATGGCCGCTATCTGTGGATGGATCCGGGCGAAGCCGTTGCGGCACAGCGCACGCTGGACGTGGTGCTCGATGTGGTGCGCCGCTACGATATCGATGGCGTGCACATCGACGATTATTTCTATCCCTATCCGATTGACGCCAGCGCCAATACCGCCGGGCCGGAAGGCGTGGCGCTGGACGCCGGGGTGGGCCAGAAGCAGGAGCTGGAATTCCCCGACCAGCCCTCGTGGCAGCATTATCTGCTCGATGGCGGTACGCTGGACCGCGCGGGCTGGCGACGCCAGAACGTCAACCGTCTGATCGAAGCGCTGTATCAGGGGATTCACCGCGAGAAGAGCTGGGTGCGTTTCGGTATCAGCCCCTTCGGTATCGGCCGTCCGGATCGCCGGCCGGCCGGAATTGTCGGTTTCAGCCAGTATGACAAGCTGTATGCCGATGCGGAAACATGGCTGGCCAATGGCTGGCTCGATTATCTGGCGCCGCAGCTTTACTGGCCGGTGGCGCAGGCGCCGCAGGCGTTCGACGTACTGCTCGATTACTGGGTGGCGCAGAATACCCGTGCCCGGCATATCTGGCCGGGGCTGTACACCAGCCGTATCGACCGCAGCGCCAAGGCTTATGCGCCGGAAGAAATTCTCAAGCAGATCGCGGTCACGCGCAGCCGCGCCAGTGTGGGCGGGCATGTGCACTTCAGCATTGCCGCGCTGATGGAAAACCGCAAGGGTATCAGCGAGCAGCTCAAAGCCCAGAGTTACCAGAGTCCGGCGCTGACGCCAGCCACACCATGGCTGGGTAGTGCGCTACCACCGGCACCGGCGGTGTCCATGCGCCGTGACGGCTCCGGGCTGGCGTTGAAAATCTCGGCCACGGGCGGCAAGCCGGTGGCGCAGTACGCCATCTGGTCGCGCTACGGCAGCGAGTGGCGTTTCAGCGTGGCGCCTGCCGGACGCGCCAATGTGCTGCTGGCCGATGATGCGTCTGCCGGAGCGGCGCAAGCGGTGGTGGTCAGCGCAGTCGACCGGCTCGGCAATGAAAGCGAGCGGGTCAGCGTGTTGCGCTGAGTCCGATTGCACGCGTGAGGGCAAGCAAGGCATGGCTATCGGCAAGGGCATCGACAATGGCATCGACAAGGGCATCGAGATGGGCATCAGCAGCGGCGTCGGCATGGACGCGCTAGGACTGGGCATCGATGCCGGTGGTACGCAAACCCGCTGGGCGCTGGCCCAACGCAGCGGTCAGATCGTGGCCGAGGGGGCTCTGGCCGGATGTTCGGGTAACCAGATGGGCAGCGCCGATGGCCGCGCCGCCGTGCAGGCTTTGCTGTCGCAGCTCGGTGCACAGGTGCTGGCGCAGGCACAGCCACTGGCCGTCTGTGCCGGACTGAGTGGTTTTGATGGCATGACGATAGAACCGGCACAGTGGCTGGCGCAAGCGTTGAATTTGCCGGTGGACCGCATCAGCCTGCGCAGCGATATCGAGATTGCCTATTTCGACAGTTTTGCGGCGGGCGAAGGCTATCTGGTCTACGCCGGCACCGGCTCGATCGCTGCATGGATCGATGCCGATGGTAGCTTGCAGCGCGCCGGTGGACGTGGTGTGCTGCTCGACGACGGGGGCGGCGGTTACTGGATTGCCCGCGAGGCGCTGCGCAACATCTGGCGCCAGGAAGATGAAGCACCCGGCTGCTGGCAGACTTCGCCAATGGCGCAAGCCGTGTTGGCCCGCATCGGTGGTAGTGACTGGGCCTTATCGCGTCAGTTTGTCTATGGACAGGAACGCGGGGCGCTGGGCGAGCTGGCGCTGGCAGTCGCCGCAAGCGCCGACGCCGATCCGGTAGCGTACGCCATTCTGCACGCGGCCGGACAGGAACTGGCGCGCCTCGGGCTGGCGCTGGTGCGCCGCTACGGTGTGCGTCCCATCGTGCTGAGTGGACGCGCGGCCAGCCTGCATCCGGTGATTGCCAGCGCGATGCGGGCGGCGCTACCGGCCGATATCCCGCTACAACAAAAAGCCACACTGGGCCACCACGCGGCGGCCCGCATTGCACTACACTGCCACAACTGACTGTTGCCGAGACCGTTTATGATCAAGTTATTCCCGCTGCTGGCCCTGTCCGCTGCCGTATCCCTGCTCGCTGGCTGTGCCACTGTGCCGTCCGGTCCGGTGATCGACCGCACGCTGAGCGCACGCGGCCAGAGCGAGCGCATCAAATACATCATTCTGCATTACACGGTGTCGGATCTGCCGCGCTCGATCAAGACATTGAGTCAGGGTGATGTAAGTGCTCACTATCTCCTGACTGACACAGAACAGCCATTCTTCTATGCGCTGGTGGATGAATCGCGGCAATCCAACCATGCCGGGCTAAGTAGCTGGAAAATCTACAATCAGCTCAATTCGGCCTCGATCGGCATCGAAATCGTCAATCCCGGTTTTGTCGAAACCCCGCAGGGACGGGTGTACACGCCATTCAAGCAGGCGCAGATCGATCAGCTGATTCCGTTGCTCAAGCAGATCGTGGCGCGCTATCAGATCAAACCGGAGAATATCCTCGGCCATAACGATATCGCGCCCCAGCGCAAGCAGGACCCCGGTCCGCTGTTCCCGTGGAAGCAACTGGCTGACGCGGGACTGGTAGCCTGGCCCGAGCCGAGCCGGGTGGCTGCGCGGCTGCCCCTATTCACCGAACAATTGCCGGAGATCGCCTGGTTCCAGCGCAAGCTGGCGCAGGTGGGCTATGCCACGCCGCAAACCAGCGAGCTTGATCTGGCGACCCGCAATGTGCTGTCGGTGTTTCAGGCCAAATACCGGCAGGCGCGCTATGACGGCGCACCGGACGCGGAAACGGCCGCCCTGCTGGATGTCCTGACTAGCCCGCTGCCGGACATGGCGCCACCGGCAGTGCCGGTCACGGCACCGGT
>JAIELO010000413.1 GCA_019752915.1 Burkholderiaceae bacterium | reverse complement strand
GCCCTGACCGCGGTTAGCGCCCGTGGCGTGCCTCGCGCTCCGGATCGGAGCCGTTGACCATCGCTTGCACCACACCTTGCCGGTCGAATTCGATGTGCATCAGCGAATCCCAGACGCGCTGCTCTTTGTAACGGTAGAGCCAGACGTCGCCGTCCACGCTGGCATAATGTACTACCTGATTCGGCTGGCCGAAGCGGGCGAGGATGCTTTGTTTGGTGTCGCGGCGTAGCACTACGCGGGCGAATTGCTCGCTGGTGAGCACCTGTTCGAACGATTTCAGACGACCATCGTTGCCGATGCGCGCCATATACGTGGTCTGTCCCAGCGGGCCCTGGGTATATTCCAGCATGCGCTCGCCATCCTGTAGATAGCGTCCGGTGGGTTGGCCCAGACTGGCCAGTACGTTCGCTTCGCTGGCGCCGATGGGTGGTGCCTGCAAACCTGCGCAGCCGGCGAGGGCGGATGAAAATATTGCCACAACCATCATATTTTTCATGGTAAACCCCACGCATCGGGCAGAAGATGGAACGATTGTAGTCAAAACCCGTAACCGGGGCGCGAAATTCCGTTATAATCGCGGGTCTGGTCTTTCGATCAGAATTTTTTTGAAGTTCACGGTGGGCAGGGTTCAGACTCCGCGCACCGCATGTTAAAGGTAAATATCATGACCGTAGAAAACATCAACAAAGCCGCCATCATTGCGGACAACGCCCGCGGTGACAAAGACACCGGTTCGCCAGAAGTTCAAGTTGCACTGCTGACCGCACGCATCAACGAACTGAACGGCCACTTCAAAGCCCACAGCAAAGATCACCACTCGCGTCGTGGTCTGATTATGATGGTTAACCGTCGTAAATCGCTGCTGTCCTACCTGAAGGGCAAAGATGCTACCCGTTATCGCGATCTGATCGCTAAACTGGGTCTGCGTAAGTAATATTGCAACATCCGGCTTAATCGAAATGCCTGCGCCAGTTTGCTGACGCGGGCATTTTGTCATTTTTGCCGGCAAATCTTGCTGACTGGAACCCGGTCTTGGCAAGGCAACATGGAATACCGAATTCTAAGTTTGTAGTTGGTAGTTGGTAGTAAAGGTGGCCGGTAGGCTGCCTGTGGTGAGGTGAACGACAGCCCCTGAAAATCTGTCGGCAAATAGAAAGGGATTACCCATGTTTAATAAAGTTACGAAAACCTTCCAGTACGGTCAACACACCGTGACCCTGGAAACTGGCGAAATCGCACGTCAGGCCTCCGGCGCAGTCATGGTATCGATTGAAGATACCGTTGTACTGGCGACCGTGGTTGCGCGCAAAGACGCTAAGCCAGGCCAGGACTTCTTCCCGCTGACCGTCGACTACGTTGAAAAAACCTATGCAGCCGGTAAGATTCCGGGCGGTTTCTTCAAACGCGAAGGTCGTCCATCGGAAAAAGAAACGCTGACGTCGCGTCTGATCGACCGTCCGATTCGTCCGCTGTTCCCGGAAGGTTACCTGAACGAAGTGCAAGTGATTATTCACGTGCTGTCGGTCAATCCTGAAATCGATCCAGATATCGCCGCCATGATCGGCGCATCGGCCGCTCTGTGCGTATCCGGCGTGCCATTCAATGGCCCGGTCGGCGCAGCCCGCGTGGGTTACGCCAATGGTCAGTACATCCTGAACCCGACCGTTGAACAACTGAAAACTTCGCAGATGGATCTGGTCGTTGCCGGTACCGAAACCGCCGTGCTGATGGTGGAATCGGAAGCGCAACAACTGTCCGAAGAAATCATGCTGGGCGCGGTTGTGTTCGGCCACGATCAGATGAAGGCTGTCATCGACGCGATCCATGATCTGGTGCGCGATGGTGGCAAACCGGAAGTTGAGTGGGTTGCTCCTGCCAAGAACGAAGCGCTGATCGCCCGCGTGGCGCACTTCGCTGGCGAAAAAATCGCTGCTGCCTACCAGACCAAAGACAAACAGGAACGTACCGGCAAGCTGAAAGCTGCATCGAGCGAAATCCTGGCTGACCTGAACGCTGAAGCTGCTGCCGCTGGCACCAGCGTTGATGCTGCTGAAGTTAGCAACATCCTGTTCGACATGGAAGCCAAGATCGTCCGTTCGCAGATTCTCGATGGCGAACCACGTATCGACGGTCGCGACACCCGCACCGTACGTCCGATTTCGATCCGCACCTCGGTGCTGCCACGTACCCACGGTTCGGCCCTGTTCACCCGTGGTGAAACTCAGGCGCTGGTGGTGGCTACTCTGGGCACCGCTCGTGACAGCCAGAAGATCGATGCACTGATGGGCGAGTTCACCGACCCGTTCATGCTGCATTACAACATGCCTCCGTTCGCTACCGGCGAAACCGGCCGCGTTGGTACCCCTAAACGCCGCGAAATCGGTCACGGCCGTCTGGCCAAGCGTGCGCTGATCGCTGCACTGCCATCGGCAGAAGAGTTCAGCTACGCTGTGCGTCTGGTGTCGGAAATTACTGAATCGAACGGTTCCTCGTCGATGGCTTCGGTCTGCGGCGGTTGCCTGGCGCTGATGGATGCTGGCGTGCCGATGAAAGAACACGTGGCCGGTATCGCCATGGGTCTGATCAAAGAAGGCGGCAAGTTCGCTGTGCTGTCCGACATTCTGGGTGACGAAGATCACCTGGGCGACATGGACTTCAAAGTGGCTGGTACCCGTAACGGTATCACGGCACTGCAGATGGACATCAAGATCATGGGCATCACCAAGGAAATCATGCAAGTGGCACTGGCGCAAGCCAAAGAAGGCCGCGAGCACATCCTGGGCGAAATGCAGAAAGCCATGCCAACCGTGAAGACCGAACTGTCGGACTTCGCACCACGTCTGATCACCATCAAGATCAATCCTGAGAAGATCCGTGACGTGATCGGCAAAGGCGGCGCCGTGATTCGCGCGCTGACCGAAGAGACCGGCACCCAGATCGACATCAGCGACGAAGGCGTGGTCACCATCGCTTCCGTCGACGCAGCTGCTGGTCAAGAAGCCAAACGTCGCATCGAAGAACTGACCGCTTCGGTTGAAGTGGGCAAGTGCTACGACGGCGTGGTGTTGAAGCTGCTGGACTTCGGCGCGATCGTACAAGTCATGCCAGGTAAAGATGGCCTGCTGCACATCTCGCAGATCGCCAACGAGCGTGTGAACGCCGTGGCTGACTACCTGAAAGAAGGTCAGGCAGTGCGCGTCAAGGTCCTCGAGACCGACGACCGCGGCCGTCCGAAACTGTCGATGAAAGCTGCTGCTGAAGAAGCTGCTGCCGCTGCACAGTAATCCTTTCAGCGCGAGCTGAAATGCAAAACCGCCGGTGCGCAAGCCCGGCGGTTTTTTTATGGCGCAAGGCTTTGTGCAAGGAGCACGGGAACTTACTGGGCCATGCCGCGTCAAACGCTGGTGGGAGGGCGTATGACGCAGGTATATGACGATGATGTGGTGGCGTGGGCACAGGAGCAAGCACAATTGCTGCGCAATGGCCAATGGCTAAGGCTGGACGTGGAGCATCTCGCAGAGGAGATCGAGGATGTGGGCAAGAGCGAAAAGCGCGCGCTGGTCCACCGACTGGCAGTGCTGGTTGAGCACCTTTACAAATGGCAGGCGCAGCCTGAACGTAGAGGTAATAGCTGGCTGACGACGATCCGGCTTCAACGGCTGCAAGTGCAGCGCTTGCTCGCCAGAATGCCTAGCCTCCGCGCCATGATGGCAGACAACGATGTCTGGATCGGTGTATGGGACGATGCGGTGCTCTTGCTTGTCAAGGAGACCGCAATCGCGGATATTCCTCCACGCTGTCCGTGGACGCTGCAGCAGGTGCTGACAGCTGACTGGCTGCCATAGAAACAGCCGAAGAAGCGTGATAGCAAAGCTGGAACAAGAGCAGCACGCGAAACGCAAACGTTGTCAAATTGGGCAAAGTGCAGCTTCGGCTGTTTGCACAGCTGATTTTGCGTTTTGCCCGACCTGATCCTGAGGTCTATTTGCCGTCGTAGGTGACGCGGTAGATGCGGCCACCGTAGTCGTCGGAGATTAGCATCGAGCCATCGGCGAGGGTGGCGACGTCGACCGGGCGGCCGACCACTTCGTCGCCGCGCAGGAAGCCGTCCACAAAGGCAGTGTCGGTGACGACTTTGCTGTTGTAGAGCGTGATCAGGCGCACGCTGTAACCGCTCTTGGTGCTGCGGTTCCACGAGCCGTGTTCGGCGATGTAGGCCTGATTGCGGTAGGCGGGCGGGAACTGGCTGCCGGTGTAGAAGGTCAGGCCCAGCGGGGCGACGTGCGGTCCCAGTTTGGCCACCGGTGCTTTGAATTCTTCGCAGCTGCGGCCATGCGAGAAGTTAGGGTCAGGTACCACGCCGCCGTGGCAGTAGGGGAAGCCGAAGTGCAGGCCGGCTTTTGGTGCGATGTTCAGTTCGCACGACGGCGTGTTGTCACCCATTTCGTCGCGGCCATTGTCGGTGAACCACAGTGCCTGCGTGTCCGGATGGAAGGCCAGACCGACCGTGTTGCGCACACCGCGTGCATATTCTTCCAGTCCGCTGCCATCGGCATTCATGCGGTAGATTCTGGCGCTCTGGCTTTCTTCCGTTTCGCAGACATTGCACGGTGCGCCGACGGGGATGTACAGCTTGCCATCCGGACCGGCCTTGATGACCTTCTCGCCATGCCATTTGTCGTTGGGCAGTTTGACTTTCAGGACGGTGTAGGCGGGCTTGCTGGCGTAGTGTTTGTCGATCTGCTCGAAGCGGATTACGCGGCTGATTTCGCCCACGTACAGCGCACCGTTCAACAGCGTCACGCCGATCGGGTTTTCCAGTCCTTCGGCGATGGTGACCACGTCGGCCTGCTGTTTGTCGGCACGCGGCACCAGTGCGTAGACCTTGCCCGCTTTGCGCGAGCCGACATACACGATGCCGCTATCCGAAACCACCATGCTGCGCGCGGCCGCCACCTGATCGGCGTACACGCT
>JAIELO010000020.1 GCA_019752915.1 Burkholderiaceae bacterium | reverse complement strand
GCGGCGATGGTGGCCTCATCAATGGTGGGCTTGGAGAAGGGCAGGAAAGGCAGGGCAGAGGTCATAGTTAGCGCTCTAGTAAAGGTCTTGTTTTGTCTGGTACAGAAGCGGCAGATCAGGCAGCCGATCGCCGCATTCTAATTGTTTGCTCAGGTCCGCGCCAGTAAGGCGACGCCGACCAGAATCACGAAAATCGCCGCCAGCCGCTGTACGCTGAGCGCTTCGCCGAACAGATACCAGGCGCCGATGGCGGTGACCACATAGCCCAGCGACAGCATGGGATAGGCGATCGAGACATCGACGCGCGACAGGGCGATGATCCACAGCACCACCGACAGCACGTAGCAGGTCAGGCCGCCGATGATGGGCAGCTGGGTGGCGACTTTCAGGCCGACGCTAAACAGATTGCTCAGGGTCAGGTGGATTTCGCCGACATTGCGGGCACCTGCCTTGAGCAGCAACTGGGCGACGGCGTTGAGCAGCACGCCGAATACGATAAAACCGAAGGTGGCAAGATTCATGCGGAGTAGGGTACTTTCATTCCAAAATAGCGATTACAGATTGGCGACCACGACGCGGCGGGTATCCTGCACGATCAGGCGCATGAACACGCCTTGCTGTTTCAGCTCGGCGTATTTATCCGGACTGAGGATGGCCAGTGCTTTCACGCCTTGCTGGCGGTGTTCCTGCCAGCGCTGGACCCATTGCGCCACGCTGGGAATCGACAGTTCCGGCTGCTGGCGCAGGCCGAAGGTGAATTCATCCCAGTAATCGACCAGTACCACCGGACGGCCCAGGTAGAAAGTCATCGATTGTTCGTAGGTGGCCACCGAATAGATCGGCGTGTCCGGGCTCAGTTCGGGACGCATCTTCAGCGCGGCGGTTTTACCGGCGCGCATCGCACCATACGGCTCGAAGCCGGCCAGTATCAGTTCGGTGGCAGTAAAGCCGGCCAGCGCCATGGTCAGCACCGTCAGATCGCGGCGCAGATGACGCGCATGCAGCAGGGCCACCGCGCCGCCGGCAGCGGTGATGATGGCCGCTGCCAGCACCCACGGCTGGTAGGCCGCCAGCAAGGCCGTTTCGCTGGCGTGGCGCACGCTGATGTGCAGCATCTGCGGCACGGCGATGATACCGCCCACGCCGATCACCACCAGCAGCGCGGCGGCGATGATGCGGCTGCGCCGTGCTGCCGTTTCCAGATAGGCGGCAATCAGCAGTGCCAGTGCCGGGAAGATCGGCAGAATGTAGCCGGGCAGCTTGGAGCTGGAATAGCTGAAGAAGGTGAAAATGAACACGCTCCAGATCAGCAGCAGCAAACGTGGCTGGAAGCGCCCCTCCGGGCGGCGCCGCACGGCAGCGAGCAGCGACTGCGGCAGTACGCCCAGCCACGGCACGATGCCGGGAATCAGCATCGCGAAGAAGTAGTACCACGCGCCTTCGCGGTGGTGGGTTTTCAGGAAGAAGCGTTCCCAGTGTTCGTGCACGAAAAAGAAGTGCGGCTGTTCGGGATTGCGCAGACCCACCAGGACGAACCATGGCGTGGCCACGGCGAAGAACAGCAACAGGCCCTTGCCCAGATGCAGACGCTTCCAGATCGCCAGGTCGCCCGACAGCAGCGAGTACAGCACCAGTACCGCACCCGGCAGCACCAGCCCGATCAGGCCCTTGGCCAGTACGGCCAGCGCCATGCCGACCCAGCACAGCAGCATCCAGTTGCGCTGCTCGCTGGGCGTGGCGTCGTCGCGCTGGGCGATCAGCACGGCGCACAGCACAATGGTCATCATGCCGGACAAGCTCATGTCGAGCGAATCGATCTGGCCGGAAGCGACCCAGAACAGGCTGGAGCCAAGCGTCAGGGCGGCGTAGAAGCCAACCCGCGCGCCGAACACGCGGTGTCCTGCATAGCCGGTCAGCAGCACGCCACTCAGGCCGCACAGCCCGGTCCACAGGCGGGCCTGCCATTCGCCCAGTCCGAAGGCGGCAAACGACAGCGCATTCATCCAGGTCTGCAGCGGCGGCTTTTCGAAGTATTTAATACCGTTCAGGCGGGTGGTGACCCAGTCGCCGCTGGCGAACATTTCGCGCGCCATTTCGGCATAACGGCCTTCATCGGGCGGGACCAGGGTGCGCACACCCAGTGCGTACAGCCAGACAATGACGAAAGCGGCCAGCAGCGACCACAGGACTTTTTTGTTGTTATACAGATCGTTCATCAGGCAGCGCGTTCCTTGCTGGGTGGAATGATCAGGGCGAGTGTGACCTTGCGGCCTTCGCCCATCAGAATGTTATAGGTGCGGCAGGCGGCCTGGCTATCCATGCATTCGACGCCGATGCGGCGCATGGTCAGGGCCGCTGTCAGGCGCGGGTGGATGAAGCGCTGGCGCTCGCCCGTGCCGAGGATGACCACGTCGGGCGCGTCGGCGCCGATCTGGTCGAAATGCTCTGCGGTAATAGATTCAAAGGTGGGCGCGTCCCAGGGACGCGGCGCCACCTCGGGCATGACGATCAGGCTGTAGTCATAGCGCTGGGCATTGATCTCGACGCCCTCGGCATCGTAGCCGGTGACGGTCTGGTATTTCTGGGTATCGCTGGCGTGAAGCTTCATAGTGATATCGCAACGGTTGCAGCGCAAGGTGGAGCTTGGGTCTTGCGTTGCGTCTAAAGTCGTCAAAAGAAGCGTCATTGTAGCGGTTTTCCGCCCACTTCCAGTCTGAAAGGTTGATTAAATGGGATGCTTTCGGCAGAATGGGTCTTTTCGCATTGCAGCACGGACCGGCACGCGGTTTTAGCAGGTCACAGCGGTTTGCCTCACCAGAACAGGATTTTATTTTGCGACCGATTCAAAAATCGAACAAATTAGCGGAAGTTTGCTACGAGATTCGCGGCCCGGTGCCGGAAAAAGCCCGCCAGATGGAAGAAGAGGGCCATAAGATTACGAAGTTGAATATCGGCAACTTGGCGGTGTTCGGCTTTGATCCCCCCGATGAAATCGTGCAGGACATGAAAATTAACCTGCACAACGCGGCCGGTTATACCGATTCCAAGGGCATGTTTGCGCCGCGCAAGGCGGTGGTGCACTACTGCCAGCAGAAAAACATTCCGAATGTGACCATCGACGATGTGTATCTGGGCAATGGTGCGTCCGAGCTGATCGTGATGGCCATGAACGCATTGCTGAATAACGGCGATGAAGTGCTGGTGCCGGCACCCGACTATCCGCTGTGGACGGCGGCGGTCAGTCTGTCCGGCGGCACCCCGGTACACTACATCTGCGACGAACAGCAGGACTGGTATCCCGATATCGAGGATATGCGCCGCAAGATTACCCCGAATACCCGCGCCATCGTGGTCATCAACCCGAACAACCCGACCGGTGCGCTGTATCCGGTGGAATTGCTGCAGCAGATCATCGCGCTGGCGCGCGAGCACCAGCTGATCATCTACGCCGATGAAATCTATGACAAGGTGCTGTACGACGGCGCCCAGCACGTCTCGATCGCCTCGCTGGCGGACGATGTGCTGTTCGTAACCTTTAACGGGCTGTCGAAAAACTACCGCGCCTGCGGCTACCGCGCCGGCTGGATGATCGTTTCCGGCCAGAAGGATCATGCCAAAGACTATATCGAGGGCCTGAACATGCTGGCGTCGATGCGCCTGTGTGCCAATGCGCCGGGCCAGTTTGCGATCCAGACTGCACTCGGCGGCTACCAGTCGATCGACGATCTGGTGGGGCCGGGCGGACGGCTGCTGAAACAGCGCGATCTGGCCTACAAGCTGCTGACCGAGATACCCGGGGTGACTTGCGTCAAGCCGAAGGCGGCGCTGTACATGTTCCCGCGCCTCGATCCGAAAATCTACCCGATCGCCGACGACCAGCAATTCGCCTACGAGCTGCTGGCCGAAACCAAGGTGCTGATTGTGCAGGGCAGCGGTTTTAACTGGATCGCACCCGACCACTTCCGGGTGGTGTTCCTGCCGAATTCGGACGATATGATCGAAGCCTTCGGCCGTATCGCCAAGTTCATGGAAGGCTACCGAAAGCGCCACGGCGCCAGCTTCTAACTCAACATAGAAACGATTTATATGAAATCCATCAAAGTAGGTTTGCTCGGCGTCGGTAACGTCGGTTCCGGTACGTTCAATGTGTTGCAGCGTAATCAGGAAGAAATCCGTCGTCGCGCCGGTCGCGGTATCGAAGTGGTGGCGGTGTCGGCCCGCAATCTGGAGCGCGCCAAGGAACGCACCGGTGGCCAGGTCAAAGTGGTGGCTGATCCGTTCGACATCGTCAACGATCCGGAAATCGATATCGTGGTGGAGCTGATCGGTGGTTACGATCAGGCCAGAGCACTGGTGATGCAGGCGATTGCCAATGGCAAGCATGTGGTCACCGCCAACAAGGCCTTACTGGCCGTGCATGGCAACGAGATCTTCGCTGCCGCGCAGGCCAAGGGCGTGATGGTGGCCTTTGAAGCAGCGGTAGCGGGCGGCATCCCGATCATCAAGGCGCTGCGCGAAGGTCTGACTGCCAACCGTATCGAATGGCTGGCCGGGATCATCAACGGCACCACCAACTTCATTCTGTCCGAAATGCGTGACAAGGGTCTGGATTTCGCCACCGTGCTGAAACAGGCGCAGGAACTCGGTTACGCCGAAGCCGATCCGACCTTCGACATCGAAGGTGTGGACGCGGCCCACAAGGCCACCATCATGTCGGCGATTGCCTTCGGCATTCCGGTGCAGTTCGATAAGGCCTATGTGGAAGGGATTTCGAATCTGAACGCGATCGATATCCGCTATGCCGAACAACTGGGCTATCGCATCAAGCTGCTGGGCATTGCCAAGCGCGCCAAGGTGAATGGTGTGGAAGGCGTCGAGTTGCGCGTGCATCCGACCCTGATCCCGAGCAAACGCCTGATCGCCAATGTGGAAGGGGCGATGAATGCGGTGCTGGTGCAGGGCGATGCCGTGGGCGCG
>JAIELO010000239.1 GCA_019752915.1 Burkholderiaceae bacterium | reverse complement strand
TGCGCGACATCGCCCGCTATGCCGATGTGGTGGCGCCACCGACCCGCGCCATCATCCCGCTGAAAAAAGATGGCAGACTGGGTGATGCGACGTCGCTGGTAGACGATGCCCACCGCGCCGGCCTGCGGGTGGAACCGTGGACCTTCCGGCCGGAGAACCACTTCCTCGCGGCCGACTTCCGCAGCGAGGCCGGTCCGGCAGCGCGCCACGAAGCCGGATCGATAGCGGAAATGCGCCGCTACATCGCCACCGGCATCGACGGCTTCTTCACCGACGATCCGGCACTCGGTCGCGCCGCACTAGCCTGATGGCCTGATGGCCTGCAGCAGATTACTGGCCGGCGGCGGGCGCAGCGTCCGCCGCCGTGGCCAGATAGTTATTCTTGACCCGCACATAGTGTTCGGCCGAGTAGCGCAGGTAGGCGATTTCTTCGGCGCTCAGTGCGCGTACTTTGGCGGCCGGACGTCCCACATACAGATGGCCGCTTTCCAGCACCTTGCCGGGCGAAACCAGACTGCCCGCCCCCACCATCACGTGATCCTCGATCACCACATCGTCCATGATGATGGAACCCATACCGATCAGGCATTCATTACCGATGCGGCAGCCATGCAGCAGCACCGAGTGGCCGATGGTGACGTAATCACCGATGATCAGCGGCGAACCTTCCGGCTTGTCCGGGCGGCGGTGCGACACGTGGCACATGCTGAAGTCCTGAATATTCGTGCCCTCGCCCACCACGATGCGATTCACATCGCCGCGCACCACGGCGTTGCACCACACCGAACTATGGGCGCCCAGCGTGACGTCACCGATCACCTGCGCCGTGGCATGCAGATACACGTCCGGCGCCAGCTGTGGCTCGGTATCGAGATAGCGTTCTAATGGCATGTCAGGCTCCCGCAGTAACCGGATAAGTGCCATCGCCATAGGGCGCGGCGCGGAACGCCGGCAGCGCCTCGGCCTGCAGCGAGAACGCTTGCAGCAGCGGATAACAACTCGCCATCACGACATCGCCCAGCATCTGCTGGGTAAAGTGCCAGCTCACGGCCGTCATCACGGCAGCATGGTCAGGGCGCTGCAGCGACAGAGGCTGGCGCGCCAGTTCCGTTTCCAGCGCATCGAACGCTTCCAGCAATTGCGTGGTTACCCGCGCCACCCACGGCTGGTGCAGTTTTTCCAGCGGCCGCAGCTTGTGCTCGTAGACCAGTTGCACCGCCTTGTCGCAGGCAGCCAGCGCCACGCCCAGCACGCGCAGAGAGCGCAGTAGCTCGGTCGGCATCGACGGCGTCATGCGGTAAGCCGGCATGGCCAGCGCTTCGGCGTACTGGATAATGATGGTGGAATCCATCAGCACCGTGCCATCATCGGCCAGCAGGGTCGGCGCTTTGACCACCGGATTGATGGCGCGGAACTGGTCATAGGTACTGAACACGGACAGCGACTGGTGCTCGAACTTCAGGCCCATCAGTTGCAAGGTGACCGCCACACGGCGGACGTAAGGCGAATCGAGCATGCCGATCAGTTTCATAGAGGCTCCGGATACACTTCAACAGGGAATAAGGGCAGCTGTGATAGCAGGCTGTAGCACGATGCAGAAGGGACGCTCGCGACACCGGCACGCGCAGCAAGGTTCACTGGGTCTGGCGGTACTTGGTCACAAAATCGCCCAGATGCAGGCGATTCACATCCAGCCAGGTCCACAGTGCTTCCACCTGTTCGGGATGGGCGCGGTAGTAGCTAGCATTGAAAGCCATCCACAGGCGGGTATTGATCAGCGGCTGCGGCAGTTGCACAATGCTGCCACCATAACGTTTCAGGGTTGCTTCCAGATGCGCCGCCTTCACCAGGTTTACCACCACCCCATCGACGCGCCCTAGCTTCAGCTTGGCAAGATTGCGGTCCAGATCGCGCGCGCCATCGTCGATGGTCAGGCCCATTTCGCGCAGCCGCAGGTTGACAGCACTGCCCTGCGCAGCGCCCAGCACTTTGCCGCGGAAGTATTCGCCCGGATTCGCATCGCGTGGCACGCGGTCTTTGGCGCGTACTAGCACCACCAGCGTATTGCGCATGGCGCGGTTACGATCGACATTGCCATCGCGGTCACGCGGCAGGGCAATCTCGGCAGCGTAACTGGCCTGTTCGCCGATCGGCGTCATATCGATGTCACCCGCTTCCAGCGCCATCTTCAGGCGCCCTGCCGGCAAGCGCACCAGCGTCGGCGGGCAGTTAAAGCCACTGCCCTTGACGGCGGCGCGGATCAGATCGACGGAGGCACCGGCCGGCTCCGGCACGACCTCGCCTTCCCCCAGCCAGTACGGTGGACGATGCTGGTCGATGTAGCCGACCCGCAAGGGAACGCAGCTGCCCGCACTCTGCGCCAGCGGTGCCTGCAGTGTCAGCAACAATAAAAACAGGGAACGAAGTACGTAGCGCATCAGCATACGGACCTCATTGGCTAGCGGGACGTGGCGCCAGCGGCGGCGGCGCGGCGGCCTGCCCCTTGCCAACGATCTGGATGAAAATCTCGTTCTGTTTGATCATGCTCAGCTCGTAGCGGGCGCGTTCTTCCACGGCCCCCGTGCCATCTTTGAGGTCCAGCACTTCGGAGTTGAGTTTCGCGTTGCGGGCGATCAGCTCCGCATTTTTCTTGTGGGCAGCGTTGACCTGCGCCTCGAAATCGGCCACGCGCAGCCAGCCGCCCTTCCCCAGCCAGAGCGGGTACTGGATCAACAGCAGCAGCGCTGTCAGGGCAATGGTAATCAGGCGCATGGCATGAACAGCGGCCGGCGGGGAGCCGGCCGCGTCAACGAACTTACTTCAGATTATAGAACGCATCGCGGCCAGGGTAGCTGGCGATGTCGCCCAGATCTTCTTCGATACGCAGCAGCTGGTTGTATTTGGCCATGCGGTCCGAACGCGACATCGAGCCGGTCTTGATCTGCAGGGCGTTCATACCAACGGCGATATCGGCGATGGTCGAATCTTCGGTTTCGCCGGAACGGTGCGAGATCACGGCGGTGTAGCCGGCGCGCTTGGCCATTTCGATGGCAGCGAAGGTTTCGGTCAGGGTACCGATCTGGTTAATCTTGATCAGGATCGAGTTGGCGATGCCTTTGGCAATGCCTTCTTTCAGGATCTTGGTGTTGGTAACGTACAGATCGTCGCCCACCAGCTGGACTTTCTTGCCCAGTTCCTTGGTCAGAATCGCCCAGCCGTCCCAGTCGCCTTCGTGCATCGCGTCTTCGATCGAGATGATCGGGTACTTATCGCACCAGGTCGCCAGCAGGTTGGTAAATTCGGTCGCGGTCAGGGCCATGCCTTCGCCATCCAGATGGTATTTGCCATCTTTGTAGAACTCGGACGCAGCGCAGTCCAGACCCAGTGCGATCTGGGTGCCTGGCTCGTAGCCGGCTTCTTCGATCGCCTGAATGATCAGCTTGATCGCTTCTTCGTGGTTCGCCAGCGATGGGGCAAAGCCGCCTTCGTCGCCCACGGCGGTGTTCAGACCCTTTTTGTGCAGAATCTTTTTCAGGGTGTGGAACACTTCCGCGCCGTAACGCACGGCTTCTTTGAACGATGGTGCACCGACCGGAATGATCATGAATTCCTGGATGTCCAGGTTGTTGTCAGCGTGTGCGCCGCCGTTGATCACGTTCATCATTGGTACTGGCAGTTGCATCGCGCCCGAACCGCCGAAGTAGCGGTACAGTGGCAGACCGGCTTCTTCGGCAGCCGCTTTGGCCACTGCCATCGATACGGCCAGCATGGCGTTGGCGCCCAGACGGCTCTTGTTTTCGGTACCATCCAGATCGATCAGGGTGCGGTCCAGGAAAGCCTGTTCGTTGGCATCCAGACCCATGATGGCTTCGGAGATTTCGGTGTTAATGTTTTCGCAGGCTTGCAGGACGCCTTTGCCGAAGTAACGCTTGGCATCGCCATCGCGCAGCTCGATGGCTTCGCGCGAACCGGTCGACGCACCCGACGGTACGGCAGCACGGCCCATCACGCCCGATTCCAGCAAGACGTCGCATTCGACGGTAGGATTGCCGCGCGAATCAAGGATTTCGCGGCCGATAATGTCAACAATAGCACTCATGTCATTCTCCAAAGTTAGGCGATACGAAGTCGCACCCGGCGTTTGCATGCACAAGGTACGAGTCAGGATAACGGGAAGTGACCCGCACGCCGGTTCTGCTGGCGTGTGGGGGTGTTGCTTTAGTTGAAGCTGTTTTCCAGGAAACCAGCTTTCTTGGTGATGCGGTCCAGTTCCATCAGGGTCGTCAACAGCTCGCGCATGCGGCCCAGTGGTACCGCGTTCGGGCCATCGGACAGCGCGTTAGCCGGGTCCGGATGGGTTTCCATGAACAGACCGGCCACGCCGACCGCGACCGCTGCACGCGACAGCACCGGCACCATCTCGCGCATACCGCCCGAGGAAGTGCCATTGCCGCCTGGCAGTTGTACCGAGTGGGTCGCATCGAACACGATCGGGCAGTTCGATTCGCGCATGATGGCCAGCGAACGCATGTCCGACACCAGATTGTTGTAACCGAAGGAAGCACCGCGCTCGCACGCCATGAAGTTGTCTTCGTTGAGACCCTTGGCACGGGCGGCCAGACGGGCTTTGTCGATGACGTTTTTCATGTCGCCGGGGGCGAGGAACTGGCCCTTCTTGATATTCACTGGCAGACCGGACTGGGCGCAGGCGCTAATGAAGTCCGTCTGGCGGCACAGGAAGGCCGGGGTTTGCAGCACGTCGACGACGGCTGCTACTTCGGCGATTTCTTCCACATCGTGCACATCGGTCAGCACTGGCACACCGAGTTCGCGTTTGACGTCACCGAGAATTTCCAGACCCTTGTCACGGCCCGGACCACGGTAGGAAGTACCCGAGGAACGGTTAGCCTTGTCGAAGGACGATTTGTAAATAAACGGGATGCCCAGCGCAGCCGTCATTTCTTTCAGGGCGCCTGCGGTGTCGAACGCCATCTGGCGCG
>JAIELO010000062.1 GCA_019752915.1 Burkholderiaceae bacterium | reverse complement strand
CTGGTGCCGGCGCCAATTTCATACAATTTGGCGTCGCGCCACAGGCGGCCGACCGGATACTCGTTGATGTAGCCGTTGCCGCCCAGCGTCTGAATGGCTTCACCGGCCATCCAGGTCGCTTTTTCTGCGCTATACAAAATGGCTCCCGCTGCATCTTTACGCAGTTGGCGGATTGCTTCCGGATTTGTGGCCCGGTCGCAAGCCTGACCGACAGCGTAGACATAAGCCTTGCACGCCATCATGGTCGAGTACATATCTGCAATCTTACCCTGCATCAGCTGGAATTCGCCGATAGGCTGACCAAATTGCTGGCGATCGTGGATATATGGCACGACCGCATCCATGCAAGCCTGCATGATGCCCAGCGGGCCGCCGGACAGCACGGTGCGCTCGAAGTCCAGACCGGACATCAGCACATTGACGCCCTTGCCCACTTCGCCCAGTACGTTTTCCACTGGCACTTCGCAGTTTTCGAACACCAGTTCGCCCGTATGCGAACCGCGCATGCCCAGCTTGTCGAGCTTCTGCGCCACCGAGAAGCCCTTGTAGTTCTTCTCGATCAGGAAGGCAGTCATGCCGCGCGGGCCGGCAGCGATGTCGGTTTTGGCGTAGACCACCAGCACATCGGCGTCAGGGCCGTTGGTGATCCACATTTTCGAGCCGTTCAGGACGTAGTGATCGCCCTTCAGGTCGGCGCGCAGCTTCATGCTGACCACGTCGGAACCGGCATTCGGCTCGGACATGGCGAGTGCGCCGATGTATTCGCCGGTGATCAGTTTGGGCAGGTATTTCTGCTTCTGTGCCGCGTTACCGTTGCGCTTGATCTGGTTGACGCACAGATTCGAGTGGGCGCCATACGACAGGCCGACCGAGGCCGAAGCGCGCGAGATTTCTTCCATGGCGATGATGTGCGCCAGATAGCCCATGTTGGCGCCGCCGTATTCTTCACCGACAGTAATGCCGAGCACGCCCAGCTCGCCCATTTTGCGCCACAGATCCATGGGGAACTGGTCATTGCGGTCGATTTCGGCAGCACGGGGCGCGATTTCGGCGGCGGCAAACTGTTGCACCGCTTCACGCAGGGCGGCGATGTCTTCGCCATGGTCAAAGGTCAGGCCTGGGAGATGGAGCATGTCATCCTCATTCTTCTGGTGTATTGGAAGGGGTCATCATACGCTGGTGTGACGTTTACGTAAACGTAAGGTAGCCGCAGCTGTTTTTATGCTGCCGGCGCGTTTCCGGTGCCGATCGCGGCCAGCAGACGTTTGCATTCATCTTCGTGGGCGGTGATTTCCGCCAGCGACATTTCAATGTCTTCGCGCTGCTGTTCCAGCGTTTCGCGGTGCTGGGCCAGTACGCCGAGGAAGCGGTTCATCTGGGCGCTGGTGTCTTTCGGGGTCTCGTACATGTCGACCAGACTTTTGATTTCCGAGAGCGACAAACCGAGGCGTTTGCCGCGCAGGGTCAGCTTGAGGCGGGTGCGGTCACGCGGCGTGTAGACGCGGTTGCGTCCGCCCGTGCCTTCGCGCGAGGGACTCAGCAGGCCCTGATCTTCGTAAAAGCGGATGGCGCGCGCCGTGATGTCGAATTCGCGGGCCAGTTCGGTAATGGTGTAAGTAGGCATCTGTTCTGTGCGGTAAGTCGTGCAATTTCCGTTTACGTCAACGTCAATCCCATTGTAGCCTGAAGTCTGGCCGAAGGATAAAAATTGCCATAGCGTGGCAGGCCGGCGTCGCGTCAGGCAGACGGTGCGTGACTGTTTCGTCGATGGCCTTGCCGGGCCAGATTCCCGAATCTTTGGATAAATTTGCCAAATGGCCAAATGATGTATTGGTCTTTGCCACACCGGCCAAAGCATTCCCAAGCCAGTTGCCAGCGCTTGCAGCAGACCGGCAAGTGCCGTCCAAGGGGCTGCTAGCCGGGCTGGAGGAAGGGCGGCTGTGTCAAATGCAAGCGCGTCGCGTGGTGCCGCTACCACGTCGTTCGCCGACTGCCGCCCAAGCGGGCCGGATAAGCCGGAAAGCCTTAGCCCGCCTGCATGCCTTGGGAACGCGATGGTTGCTGCGGCGCAGCATGGTGCGCTTGCACGCTGCCCTGTTCCGGTGCATGGGAGCGCCTGTTGCCGGAGTGGCTAGCAGATGAAAATTCTTTGCGTTTTATTTCCGGTTTTAAACTAAAATGAACCGGTTGTTGATCTTTCTCAGATAAAACGAAAACCGAATTTTGTTCGGTCGCGTCGGGCGAAGCATTCGCGACATCGGCTAGTCCAAGTGTGTCCTTGAAATTCCTTAGATGTCACAAACCAGTCTCCGAAACAAGAGACTGACTTTCATGTCGCAACGTGAAATAGTGCAAATATGAATTCCTCAAATGAACGCGAAAGCTTTAGTCAGCGCCTCCAGCAGGCGCTCAAGAATGCCCATTACTCCCCCGACAGCCCTACCCGGCTGGCTCGGGAATTCAATATCCGTTTCGATGGTCGACCGATCACCGTCCATGCTGCCCGTAAGTGGCTGGTCGGTGAGGCGATTCCGACGCAAGAAAAGTTGCGCATGATTGCACAGTGGTTGGGTGTGCCTGCCGACTGGTTGCGTTTTGGCGGCGCCGAAGGTGATACCCAGCAAGGTGATGGTGCGAACGGTGTGTCCCGTTTCGAGTCGGCCGACGTCAAGTTGATCGCGGATTTACAACGATTGGATGAGCATCACCGCCAGATTGCACGCGAATTTATCCGCATGCTGGTACGGGTTAACTACCAAAAGTAGTCAAAATCCGTAGTAGTACGGAGATTATTTGACCGTTTGTGACTATTCGATGCTTTGTTCTCCAGTGAAACTAGTTTCACTGGTCGACCAGTTTTTGTTCGGAACCGGCGCCCGCAAGGGCGCCTTTTTTATTTTCTGAACTTCTGTGCAATGTCATGGTTTCGACATCGTTTTAAGGTACAGTGGGATATGCATGAGGTGCACGCAACAACGCCGCATGTCTACGCGAACACCTGTCAGTAATCGCAGGTATTCGCGGTGATCAGTATCCAACAGCATCAACCATATTTCGGGAGTCACGGTTTGAGCCATCCGATGAATAGTAATTATAGCAATGTTGCACAGTTGAAGGATCTGATGACCGCGCCGCCCATGACGGCGGCCCAGCATGCCGAGGTGATGCGCAAGCGCATCGCCCATCGTCGCATGGTGGAAGAAGCCCGTGATTTGAAGCGGCTCAGCGGCCAGTCGTTCGACCAGCGCTAGTTTTATGGTGCGCCGGTGCTACCGGCGTGCATGCCTTGCCAGCGCGGTGCCAGACCGTGTTCGATCTCGAACAGATCGAGTACGCGGGCCACCGTGTGGTCAACCATCTCTGCAATGGAGCTGGGTTGATGATAGAAACTGGGCAGGGGCGGGAAGATAATGCCGCCCATTTCCGTGACGGCCGTCATATTTCGCAAGTGCGCCAGATTGAACGGCGTTTCCCTGACCATCAGCACTAAGCGGCGGCGCTCCTTGAGCACCACGTCGGCGGCCCGCGCCACCAGATTATCGGACAGGCCGTGGGCCACCGAAGCGAGGGTTTTCATCGAGCAGGGCGCGATGATCATGCCATCCGACTGGAACGAGCCGCTGGCCACGCTGGCGCCGATATCGCGCACCTTGTGCACCACATGGGCTAGCGCTTCCACCTCGCGTTTCTGTAAGCCGGTTTCCTGATGCATGGTCAGAATGGCCGCATCGGACAGAATCAGATGGCTCTCGATGCCGGGGGCATCGCGTAAAAACTGCAGCAGACGCAAGCCATACACGGCGCCCGTGGCGCCGGTGATGGCGACAACAATCCGCCGTGGCCGATCAGGCATCCAGCAGGGCTTTCAGTTCGCCCGATTCGAACATTTCGTTCATGATGTCCGAGCCGCCGATGAATTCGCCGTTGATGTACAACTGCGGAATGGTTGGCCAGTTCGAGTAGTCCTTGATGCCCTGACGAACTTCCGGGTCATCCAGCACGTTGACGGTAGCAATGTTTTCAATGCCACAAGTTTTCAGGATCTGGATGGCGCGACCGGAAAAGCCGCATTGCGGGAACTGGGCGGTGCCCTTCATGAACAGCACCACTTTGGTGTTGGTCACAGTGTCTTTAATCCAGGTTTGTACGTCGTCGCTCATGGCTGCCTCAGTGTGAAGATATTAGATCGCGGTATTTTATAAGAAATTCCCGAACGCCGTATTTTGCGCCGGGAAGTTTGCTTCATTACTTTGCTAGGAGCGCAGTTTGGCAAACGCTGCGGCCATGCTGCCGCTCGGTGCTTCCACCTTGGCGGCCTGCTTGCTGTGCTGGCCCATGCTGCGACGGTCATTGCGGTCGGCACGCTGTTGCGGCGCGCTACCGGCCGCCGGTGCGCTGTCGCTCAGGCGCATGGTCAGGGCGATGCGTTTGCGCTTGGCATCAACTTCCAGCACCTTCACTTTGACCACCTGACCGGCCTGCACCACCGTGTGCGGGTCTTTGACGTAGCTACTGGACAGGGCGGAAATGTGCACCAGACCATCCTGATGCACGCCGATGTCGACAAAAGCGCCGAAGGCGGCGACGTTGGTGACCACCCCTTCGAGGATCATGTCAGGGCGCAGGTCGCTGATTTCTTCCACGCCTTCCTTGAAAGTGGCGGTGGTGAATTCCGGCCGCGGGTCGCGCCCCGGCTTTTCCAGCTCTTTCAGAATGTCGGTGACGGTGGGCAGACCGAATTGCTGGTCGGCATATTTGGCCGGCTGCAAGGTCTTGATCAGACTGCTTTCACCGATCACCGCCTTGATATCCTTGCGGATGTCGGCGAGGATTTTTTCCACCAGCGGATACGATTCCGGGTGCACCGCCGAGGCGTCCAGCGGATTCTCGCCGCCCATCACGCGCAGGAAGCCGGCCGCCTGTTCGAAGGTCTTGTCGCCGAGGCGTGGCACGGCTTTCAGCGCCGAGCGTGAGGCAAACGCGCCTTTGGCGTCGCGGTAGTTG
>JAIELO010000018.1 GCA_019752915.1 Burkholderiaceae bacterium | reverse complement strand
TGCCGTCCTGACCCTGCCATTCGTCGATCAGGGCCACCACCGGCTGGGCAGTGTCCAGATCGAACTCGGTCGAGTTAGCGGTGGTCAGGCCAGCCTTGTGGCGGGCGTATTCGATCAGCGCGACCTGCATGCCGAGGCAGATGCCCAGGTAAGGGATCTTGTTTTCACGAGCGAACTGGGCCGCCATGATCTTGCCTTCCACACCGCGCTTGCCGAAGCCGCCCGGTACCAGAATCGCATCGTATTTGGCCAACTCGGCGCAACCGGTGGTTTCGATTTCTTCCGAATCGATGTACTCGATGTTGACCTTGCATTCGTTGTGGATGCCGGCGTGACGCAGCGCTTCGGTCAGCGATTTGTACGATTCCGTCAGTTCCACGTATTTGCCGACCATGCCGATCGACACTTCTGCCTTCGGATGTTCCAGCGTGTAGATCAGTTTGCTCCAGACCGACAGATCGGCCGGCGCAGGATTCAAGTCCAGTGCTTCGCAGATGATCGCGTCCAGCCCCTGATCGTGCAGCATTTGCGGCACTTTGTAGATGGTGTCGACGTCCCACACGGAAATCACGGCCGATTCTTCGATGTTCGAGAACAGCGAAATCTTGGCGCGTTCATCTTCCGGAATCGGACGGTCGGCGCGGCACAGCAGCGCGTTCGGCGAGATGCCGATTTCACGCAGTTTCTGTACCGAGTGCTGGGTAGGCTTGGTTTTCAGTTCACCGGCCGAAGCGATGAACGGTACCAGCGTCAGGTGCACGAAGGCGGTATTTTTACGGCCAGCGCGCAGGCTCAGCTGACGTGCCGCTTCCAGGAACGGCAGCGATTCGATATCGCCGACGGTACCACCGATTTCGCACAGGGCGACGTCGTAACCTTCCGCGCCACGGCGGATATAGTCCTGGATTTCGTTGGTGATGTGCGGAATTACCTGCACGGTTTTGCCCAGATATTCGCCACGGCGTTCCTTGCGGATCACCGATTCGTAAATCTGGCCGGTGGTGAAGTTATTCACCTTTTTCATGCGGGTGGAGATGAAACGCTCGTAGTGGCCGAGGTCGAGGTCGGTTTCCGCCCCGTCGTCGGTAACGAATACTTCACCGTGTTGCATAGGGCTCATCGTGCCGGGATCGACGTTGATATACGGGTCGAGCTTGAGCATGGTGACTTTGAGACCGCGCGATTCAAGGATCGCAGCGAGAGAGGCGGCGGCTATCCCTTTACCAAGGGAAGACACGACGCCACCAGTGACGAAGACAAATTTGGTCATTGCAGATGGTGCCGAACGGCACGTGCGGGAAATTGAAATTATAGCCTAAAACGCGCAAATCTTCAGCATCCCGCCCTGAAAAAACCGCGATTACCTCGTAATCGGGCCTTGCTCATCCGGCAAACATGGCAGCCTGACAGCGCCCTGAACTAGTGAAAATCGCGGCTACCGGACGGTAGCCGACCCAGCAAATGGGACAGGTCGACCAGCCGTTTAGCGATCAGATGACAGACGATGCCTTCACGTTGCCAGACGCCGTACACGCCAAGCAAGGCCGCACCGAGCGCTTCGCGGCGTTGCTGTTCCAGCAAGGCTGGCCAGACAATCACGTTGACATGCCCCGTTTCATCTTCCAGCGTAATAAACAGCACACCCTTGGCCGTGCCCGGTCGCTGGCGTACCGTCACCAGCCCGCAGGCGCGCGCCAGCATGCCGCTAGTGTACTGGTTCAGTGTACTGGCCGGCAGGAAGCGCTGCTCGAGCAGGCGCTGGCGCAGCAGGGCTAGCGGGTGACGTCCCAGCGTCAGGCCATGCGAGCGGTAGTCGCCCACAATGTCCTCGCCCTCGGACGGCGCCGCCAGCAGCGGCAGCACTTCGTCCGGCGTGGTGGGGCGCAGAATATCCTTGTCCGGCACTGCTCCAACGGCCTGCCACAGGGCATTGCGGCGGTGACCGGCCAGCGCCAGCAGGGTATTGCCGGCCGCTAGCACCTGCAGATCATGCTGGTCCAGATCGGCACGCCGGGCCAGTTCGGCCACGCTGTGCCAGCCGCCCTCCTGCCGGGCCTGCACGATGCGCCGCGCCGCCGCTTCGCGCATGCCTTTCAGCATCAGCAAACCGAGCCGCACGGCTGGCTGCCCGCGCTGGCCGTCCGGCTCTTCCAGCGTGCATTCCCAGTCGCTGCACGCCACATCGACGGCACGCACCACCACGCCGTGACGGCGGGCATCCTGTACCAGTTGCGAGGGACTGTAAAAACCCATCGGCTGGCTATTCAGTAGCGCGCACAGAAAGGCCGCCGGTTCGTGGCACTTGAGCCAGGAACTGGCGTAGGTCAGCAGCGCAAAGCTGGCTGCATGCGATTCGGGAAAGCCGTATTCGCCAAAGCCCTGAATCTGGCTACAGATGGCGGCGGCAAAGTCGGCGTCGTAGCCGCGCTCGCGCATGCCGTCCAGAATACGCTGCTGGTAGCGCTCCACCCCGCCCTTGCGCTTCCATGCCGCCATGGCACGCCGCAACTGGTCGGCCTCGCCTTCCGTAAAGCCCGCCGCAAGGATGGCGATCTGCATCACCTGCTCCTGAAAAATCGGCACCCCGAGCGTGCGTTTCAGCGCTTCATCGAGACGCGGCGGGAATTCGATGGGCGCCTTGCCCGTGCGCCGCTGCAGATACGGGTGCACCATGCCGCCCTGAATCGGGCCGGGACGCACCAGCGCCACTTCGATCACCAGATCGTAGAACACCCTTGGCTGCAAACGCGGCAGCATGCTCATCTGGGCGCGCGATTCGATCTGGAACACCCCCACCGTATCGGCGCGGCACATCATGTCGTAGGTCGCCTTATCTTCGGCAGGAATATCCTGCATACGGAACGGCTGGCCGCGCTGCTGACCCAGCATGTCCAGCGCACGGCGCAGCGCCGTCAGCATGCCCAGCGCCAGCACGTCGACCTTCATCAGCCCCAGCTCTTCCAGATCGTCCTTGTCCCACTGGATCACGCTGCGCCCTGCCATGCTGGCTTTCTCGATCGGCACCAGCCGCGACAACTTGCCCTGCGCGATCACGAAGCCACCGGGATGCTGCGACAAGTGGCGCGGGAAACCCAGCAAAGCGGTTGCCAGCGTGGCCCACTGCTGGGCCAGCGTGGAGTCCGGATCCAGCCCCACCTCGGCCAGCCGCTTCAGCAGGTCGGCCCGCCCGTCGAACCAGTGGTGGGCTTTCGCCACCTGCTCGACGATGGACAGATCGACGCCGAGCGCCTTGCCACTGTCGCGCAATGCACTACGCGGCCGGTAGCTGATCACCACGGCAGCCAGCGCCGCCCGGTCACGGCCGTATTTGTCGTAGATGTACTGGATCACTTCCTCGCGCCGCTGGTGCTCGAAGTCGACATCGATATCGGGCGCCTCATCGCGCTCGCGCGACATGAAGCGCCCCACCAGCATATTGCTGCGTTCGGGATCAACCTCCGTCACACCGAGGCAATAGCAGACTACCGAGTTGGCCGCCGAACCGCGCCCCTGACACAGAATGTTGCGCGAACGGGCAAAGCGCACGATGTCGTACACGGTCAGGAAGTAAGGCTCGTATTTCAGCTCCGCAATCAGCGCCAGTTCCGACTCGATCTGGCCCAGCACCTTGCTCGACACGCCCTGCGGATAGCGCTGCCGCGCACCGCGCTCGACTTCCTGACGCAGATAGCTGGCCGCGCTATGACCGGACGGCACCACTTCGCGCGGATATTCGTAGCGCAACTGGTCCAGACTGAAAGTACATAGCGACACTATGCGCAGGGTTTCCTGCAAGGCCGGTAGCGGATACAGATTGGCCAGCCGCAAGCGCGGTCGCAGATGCTGCTCGGCATTCTGGGCCAGCGCATAGCCGCACTCGGCCACGGTTTTGCCCAGTCGCACGGCACACAAGGTATCCAGCAAAGGCTTGCGCGAGCGCACATGCATGCAGACGTGACCCAAGGCCACCACCGCCATGCCATGCTGAAGCGCCACTTCATCAATACTCTCGCGGTGCGCCTCATCGAGCGCGCGCTGCAAGAGATTCAGCCCCATCCATGCCCGACCGGGAAAAGTGCGCTCCATCCATGCCGCCTGCGCATGCAGGGCATCCACATCGTCGGGCTGAAACACGGGATACTGGGGCAGCAATATCAGCAGGCAATCAGGCAACCCTTGCAAATGGGCATGCTCGGCTGGCGGACTCGCCAGATCGGCCGGGGTCAGCAGATAACTGCCTTTGGCCACCCGATTGCGCCCGATGGTAATCAGCTCGCACAGATTGCCGTAGCCATTGCGGTTCTGCGCCAGCGCAATCAGGGACAACGCCACCCGCCCATCCGGCTGGCGCAAATGGAAATGACTGCCGATCAGCAGCGGCAGGCCATGCTGTTTGGCCAGTGCGTGAGCGCGCACTACGCCCGCCAGCGAGCACTCATCGGTAATGGCCAGCCCCGCATAATCGAGCTGCACGGCGCGCGCCACCAGCTCCTCGGCATCGGAAGCACCCTGCAGAAATGAAAAATTGCTCAGGCAGAATAGCTCGGCATACGCCGGCAAACTCTGCGCCGAGACTGGGGGAAGGCTGGACATTGGGCGCAAAATACTGTGTTTATATACAGTATTCTACACCTTCCGACTCAGGGTATGCGCCACCGGCCGTAAACTATCCCCTGCTATCCCCTGCCATCCCCTATCTAGTTGCGCTGTGCAACGATGATGTCCTGGCGAGCCTGCCCCACCACCTCAGGCGAGGCGGTTTGCATCGGGTAGTCCGCGGCGACGATGAGCAAGCCGTCGCGCGGCGCACCGGCGTCCTGCCGCTTGCCATAGCCATAGCCATAGCCGGGGCAGCTGCAGGAAAATACGGAGGCCTGCGGTGCAATGGCATCGATCAGCGTAGCGAAAGCCAGCGCCGCCATGGCAGGTGCGGCAGCCATCAGAGCCAGCACAAAAACAGCATTCCGCATTATCATCATTCCCTCGTATTTAGCGTAAAGACATTCTTGCATTGAAGGCTGTGCG
>JAIELO010000252.1 GCA_019752915.1 Burkholderiaceae bacterium | reverse complement strand
CAGGCTTGGCATTTTCGCCCGCCTGCTTGGCGGCCGCAGCGCGGGCCTTGGCTTCGGCAGCGGCCTTCACTTCGGCAGTCTTGCGTTCCACTTCCAGTTTGTAATCGGCATCCTGACGGGCCTGCGCTTCGGCACGGGCCTCGCGCTCCTGCCGGGCGCGCACGATGGCTTCCGAACGGGCCCGCGAATCCGAACGCAACTCCGGCTCGGCCAGCGCACTGTCGGCCCGTACCGGCGCCACACCGGCCGGCGTCGCTGCCAGATTCACCGCTGCCGGCGCGGTAATCGTCGCCGCAGCCTTCAGCGACAACGGCGTGGTCGCGCCTTTTCCGGCATCCACCAGTTCTTCTCGGGCATCGAGTGCTGCCGCCGGTGCTACCGCGCCAACGCTCACGCCGGCATCACCGGCACGGTCTTTCGGAGGAATTTTGATATCGATATCGGACGCCAGTGGCTTGGGCTCTGAGTCGAGCACCATCGGCAAGCCGATCGCCACCCCCAGCGCCAGCGCAATTGCGCCCACCAGGCGGCGCCGCGCACGCTTCTTTTCCGGCAACATCGAATCATCGGCGTCGCGGCCACGCCCCTTGCCATTGGCCGAGGAGGCGCGCTTGGAGCGGGCGCGTTCGCTCATCGTCTGCTCGTCGGCGCTGCTGTAATAGCCGCTATCCTGACCAGCAGTATCTTGCTTGTTTTTACCGAGTTTCGAGAACAAGCCCATGCGTGTTTCAGTCCTGTGCGTTCAGTGTAAAGCGGATTTTCGCGCCGCCATGACACCGGCGACAGTGAGGAAAGATCCAAAGACCACAATTCTATCATTCTCCCCGGCCCGGCTGATGGCATTTGCGTACGCCGAGGCCGGATCATCGAAGCTCTGGATGGTGCGTTCCTCGCGTTCCGGCTGCACCGCCTGCACTTTGGCGGCCAGTTCGGCCGCCGTGGCAGAGCGTGGCGAAGGCAGCGTGGCCAGGCACCAGTGATCGACATGTTCGGACATGGCGGCGATCACGCCATCGATATCCTTGTCGTGCATGGAACCGAATACTGCGTAGGTGTACGGGTGGTAGCCCATATTGCCGAGGTTCTGGTTGAGTGCGGCCGCTGCGTGGGGATTGTGCGCCACGTCGAGAATCACACTAGGGCGCCCCGGCAGAACCTGGAAGCGGCCCGGCAATTCCACCGTCACCAGCCCGGTACGCACTTCCTGTGCACCCACCGGCAGTTCCAGCCGTAGTGCTTCGAGTGCCGCCAACGCCGCGCAGGCGTTCAGGATCTGGTTGGCACCACGCAGGCTAGGATAGGCCAGCGAATTGCGGCGCTGGCTGCGTCCGCCGTAATTCCATTGCTGCTTGTCGCCCGAATAATTGAAGTCGCGCCCCATCAGCCACAGATCGGCACCGATTGCCTGTGCATGGTCGATCAGCGCTTGCGGCGGCACCGGGTCGGAGCAGATCGCGGTCTTGCCGGCGCGGAAGATGCCGGCCTTTTCGAAACCGATCGCTTCACGGGTGTCACCCAGATAATCGGTGTGATCAATGTCCACGCTGGTGACAATGGCGACGTCGGCATCGACGATGTTGACGGCATCGAGTCGCCCGCCCAGCCCCACTTCCAGAATCACCACATCCATCCCGGCGCCAGCGAGCAACTGCATGATGGCCAGCGTGGTGAATTCGAAATAGGTCAGCGGCGTGTCGCCACGCACCGCTTCCACGGCATCGAAGGCCGCCACTAGCGCGGCATCACTGGCCAGCTCGCCGTTGACGCGGGCCCGCTCGTTAAAGTCGAGGAAGTGCGGCTTGATGTACAGACCGACTTTGTAGCCAGCACGCAGCAGCACCGATTCCAGCATGGCGCAGGTCGAGCCTTTGCCATTGGTGCCGGCCACCATGATCACCGGGCAACTGAAAGCCAGTTGCAAACGTTGCTTGACGGCCAGAACACGGTCCAGCCCCATGTTGATGACGGTTTCGGCATGGCGTGCTTCAAGCAGTGCAAGCCAGTCGGACAGGTTGCTGGGAGTAGTTGGGGAAGTAGACATGATGGTGACTCGAAATGGAAAACGGCGCGCAGGCCGGATGATAGCCGATTGCGCGCCGCTGCGTGGCAAAGCCAGCGAATTTTAAGCCAGCAAATTAAACCGTGACGTTAAGCCAGTGAATTAAGCCAGTGAATTAAGCCAGTACTTCCGCTGCCTGATTCTGCAGCAGGGCCAGCAGACGGGCGATTTCTTCGCGCATCTTGCGACGGTCAACGATCATGTCCACCGCACCCTTGGTGACGAGGAACTCGGAACGCTGGAAGCCTTCCGGCAGTTTTTCGCGTACCGTGTTTTCGATCACGCGCGGGCCGGCGAAGCCGATCAGCGCCTTCGGTTCGGCAATCACCACGTCGCCCATGAAGGCGAACGAGGCCGATACACCGCCCATGGTCGGGTCAGTCAGCACGCTGATGAATGGCAGTTTCTTTTCCGACAGCTTGGTCAGCATGGCGGTGGTTTTTGCCATCTGCATCAGCGACAGCAGACCTTCCTGCATCCGCGCACCACCGGTGGCGGTAATGCAGACGAACGGCACTTTCTGTTCCAGTGCGACTTGCGCGCCGCGCACGAAGCGTTCGCCCACGACCGAGCCCATCGAGCCGCCCATGAATTCGAACTCGAAGCACGCCACCACCACTGGCAGACTCATAATCGAGCCGCCCATGACGATCATGGCGTCGGTTTCACCGGTCGCTTCCATGGCCTGCTTGAGGCGGTCAGGGTATTTTTTGCTATCTTTGAATTTCAGGGTATCGACCGGCAGCGTGTCCATGCCGATCTCGTAACGGCCACCGGCGTCGAACAGGCTGTCCAGACGCTCGCGGGCGCGGATACGCATGTGATGGTCGCATTTCGGGCAAACATGCAGATTCGATTCCAGATCGGTACGGTACAGCACGGCTTCGCAGGACGGGCATTTCACCCACAGGCCTTCGGGCATGGTCTTGCGTGCGGCAGCGTCAGAACGCTGGATTCGTGGGGGCAGCAGTTTTTCCAACCAACTCATAAATTCTCCTTACAGCTAACTTGTGGCAGAAGTGTAGCCGTTTCTTGCCCCTCTGTCGAACGTTGCGCTACATTAATTTTTCGATTTCGTCATGTTTTTATCCCTGTTTTAGAGTAAACCCCCTACAGCCGGGCGACCTTAGCCAGTGCGGAGATCCGTTAATTCCAGCGGCATTGACTGCCCGAATGCGCGCTATTGGCTATCATTCATGGGCTAATCCCTTCACACAGTTGCCGTTCAGGCAATTCAGTATTGCGGAAGGCAACGACGAAATGCACTGCGGCTCACCTTTCACCATAGTCAGTCGTGCACTATGGAGCAAGGTGAGCCGCAGAATTTGATGCACGCCAAACGCGTGCCGCAGGGTTTTAGGCGTCGAGTGCGCTACGGATACCGGCCACGAAACTGGTGACGGCCGCCACCGCATGCTCGGCACCGACGTTTTCGATTTCCTGAATGATACGGCTACCGATCACCACCGCATCGGCCACTTCGGCCACGGCGCGCGCCGTCGCACCGTCACGGATGCCGAAACCGACCCCGATCGGCAGCGCCACGTGCTGGCGGATCGCCTTCAGTCGCTCGGCAACTTGCACCGTATCGATATTGCCTGCGCCCGTCACGCCCTTCAGCGAGACGTAGTAGCTGAAACCGCCACCGACTTTGGCCACTTGCGCAATCCGCGCTTCGGTCGAGGTTGGCGCCAGCAGGAAGATCAGATCCAGCCCGGCAGCCCGCATGGACGCCGAAAACTCTTCGCACTCTTCCGGCGGATAATCGACCACGATGGCGCCATCGGCACCGGCCGCCTGCGATTCGGCGATGAAGCGTGCCGCACCGATGCGTTCGATCGGATTGGCGTAGCCCATCAGCACCACCGGGGTGTGCAAGTTGGTCTTGCGGAACTCCGCCACCATGGCAAACACGTCGAGTATGCCAACGCCCTGCGCCAGCGCCCGTTCACAGGCGCGCTGGATCACCGGGCCTTCGGCCATCGGGTCGGAAAACGGTACACCGAGTTCCAGAATGTCGGCACCACCGGCCACCATGGCATGCATCAGCGGCACGGTCAGGGCCGGCGCTGGATCACCAGCGGTAATGAAGGTAATCAGCGCGGTCTTGTTCTGCTCTTTAAGACGGGCAAAGGTTGTTGCGATCTGGGACATGCTGGCTCCTTAATTAAAATTCAAACCCATACGTTCAGCCACCGTATGCATGTCCTTGTCGCCGCGGCCCGACAGGTTAGCCAGAATCATCTGATCAGCCGGCAGTGTGGCTGCCAGCTTGAAGGCGTAGGCCAGCGCGTGCGCCGACTCCAGTGCCGGAATGATGCCCTCGATATGGCAGCAATCATGGAACGCTGCCAGCGCTTCTTCGTCCGTGATGGACACGTATTCGGCGCGTCCGATATCTTTCAGGAACGCGTGTTCCGGACCGACACCCGGATAATCCAGACCGGCCGAGACGGAATGGGTTTCGATAATCTGGCCGTTTTCATCCTGCAGCAGATAGGTGCGATTGCCATGCAACACACCCGGATAGCCTTTGTTCAGCGAGGCCGAGTGCTTGTGACCGTCCAGCCCTTCGCCAGCCGCTTCCACACCGATCAGACGCACCTGCTTCTGATCGATATACGGATAGAAAATCCCCATCGCGTTGGAACCGCCACCGATACAGGCCACCACATAATCAGGCTGGCGTCCCGTCATTTCCGGCATCTGCAGCAGACACTCTTCACCGATCACGGACTGGAAGTCGCGCACCAGCATCGGGTAAGGATGCGGGCCGGCCACGGTGCCGATGATGTAGAAGGTGTTTTCGATATTGGTCACCCAGTCGCGCATGGCTTCGTTGAGCGCATCCTTGAGGGTTTTGGAACCGGATTCCACCGGCACCACGGTAGCGCCCAGCAGTTTCATGCGGTACACGTTCTGCGCCTGACGCTTGACGTCTTCGCTGCCCATGTAGACCACGCACTCCAGCCCGAAGCGGGCGCAGATGGTGGCC
>JAIELO010000032.1 GCA_019752915.1 Burkholderiaceae bacterium | reverse complement strand
CAACGTCGCCCAGTTGATCCGTAATTCGTTTCACATGGTCGCTTACTGCCGCGATCCTGCAGGCCAAAAAAAAGCCAGCCCGCAGGCTGGCTTGAAAAGTGTAAATTGTGCGGCGATGATTATTTTGCGACTATTTTCTTCATAGCAACGCAACGCTGGTCTTCCTGATGTGCTACCAGCAATGAACGTAAGGTGCCGGCCGACAGTCCTTTCGTTTTATCGAGGGTGGTCTGCAGGCGCGCCACGCTGGCCGGGGTGCAGCCCGTCGGCAGCAAGGTGTTGGCATAGCTGCGCATGAACACCGGACCGCTGCGCTGGTCCACCTGCGGCAACTGTGCCAGTCGCTGTTCGGCAGTCAGGGCACTCAGCGCAAGCTGTTCGGCCGGATACAGATTTTCCATCGCATTCCGCAGCTTGGAGAACGGCAGTTTGCTGTCCGGATCGGTGATGGTGGCCAGCCACGCCGTTTTCACCGCCGCATCGGGCTGGATCACGGTTGCTGCGACGGCCGCCGCCTGTCCGGCATCGGACGGGTCACGCGCCTGCTCGGCCGCCAGCAGCGCTGGCGCGCCCGGGTAGGCGTAACGGTTGAGACGGGTAACAATATCCCAGCGCACATCCTGGCTCACGTTCAGCCCTGCCAGCACCAGCTTGCCGCTGAGGATATCGGCCAGTTGCTGCAGTGCCGCTGGCGTGCTGGCCAGCCCCACAAAAGTACCGAACCAGCGGCGCTGGAAGTTGTTGTCGCCCTGCGCTGCCTGCGCCGCCTTGAAGGCCATCTGCTCCAGCTCGGGCAGTACCTGCTGGCGGTAGGACGCCAGTTCCGGCCCCATCTCGTCCAGATAGGCTTTGGCCATGCGCAGCTTGCCCGTGACGTCACCGAGCAGGGTGTAATCCTTCTCGCCGGGCGCATTGGCCAGCGCGGTTTTCAGGAAAGCGTCCAGCGGCAGTTGTGCCGCGCGCACGCTGTCCCACAGGCTTTGCCACAGCATCGAGCGCAGCAGCGGATCCTCGACCTTGCTCAGCGCAGTCTGGGCCGTAGCGAACGAGCGGGCGTCCAGCTGCACCTGGGCGTAGCCCCAGTCCTGATAGTTGGGGTAGACCAGATCCGGGCAGGCCGCGCCACGCAGGGCGGGTACCGGCGTGGCCGCCCCACGATAGGTCACGGCGAGTTTTTTACTCAGCGTCAGTCCCTGTGCCTGCTGCTGTAACAGGGCGATCTGCACGCGCTGTTCGCGCAGGGTCGGCATGGCGGCACTCGGCGCACGCTGGCGCAGCGTAAATTGTTCGACCTTACCGGCTCGGCAGCTGAAATCGGCCGTGATGGTATTCACGCCCGGTTCATACAGCCACTCGCGGGTCCAGCCACTGAGGTCACGCTTGGCGGCCTCGCCCAGACTACCGATGAAGTCGTCGAGCTTGGCATTCTGGTAGGAATACTTGACCAGATAATTGTGTACGCCCTGACGGAAGGTTTCCTCACCCAGCAGGTGGCGCAATTGCTTGAGAGTGGACGCCCCCTTCGAATAGGTGATGGCATCGATGTTATCGAAGGCATTCGCGGTCGACGGCACCGGCGTTTCGATCGCGTGGGTGGTGACGCGCTGATCCTGCACATAGGCCGCCTGCTTGCCACTCGAATAGAAGCCCTGCCAGGCATTGGTGAATTCGGTCGACTCGGCGGTCGCCAGCGTGCCCATGAAGGACGCAAAACTTTCGTTCAGCCACAGGCCATTCCACCACTTCATAGTGACCAGATCGCCAAACCACTGGTGCGCCATCTCGTGCATGATGACCGCAGCCAGGCTCTGACGCTGCGCCGCCGTCATCTCGTCCTGATGCAGGAAGCCGCCTTCGGCAAAGGTAATCGCAGCCGCGTTTTCCATCGCACCGTACAGGAAGTCCGGCACCAGCAGCTGGTCATATTTCTCGAACTGGTAAGGCAGACCGAAATACTGATCGAAGAAGGCCAGCCCGCGACGGGTGTAGTTGAACCAGTCTTGCGGCGCCACCTGCGCGGCCACCGACTGGCGCGCGAACAGGCGCATCGGATACTTGGCACTGTGGTCTTCCCAGACCTTGTACGGGCCGGCATGCAGCGAGAAGTTATAGGTGCTCAGGCGTTTGGTGCGCGGGAAGGTCCAGCGCCGCGTCGCGCCCTGCTCGGCAATCGCCGACTCGCGCTTGGTCGACGACACCACCCAGTCCGCCGGCACGGTGACGCTGAGCGCATACGTGCCTTTCAGATCCGGCTGATCGAAGGAAGGGAACATCTGGTGCGCCGCAGCTGGCTCGAAGTGCGAATAGGTATAGACGCGCTGATCGACCGGATCGACCATGCGGTGCAAGCCTTCGCCATTGGTGCTGTGCAGGCGCTCGTAATGGATGGTGACGCTGTTGCGTCCCGCTACCAGATCGGCCGCCGCGATGGTGACGAACCACTGGTTGTACTGGGTAGTGACGGTCTTGCCATTGACGCGCACACTGTGCACGGTGGCTTTGTCGAGGTCGATGGTCAGCGCGCTGCTGGCATCCTTCAGGTCGAACTCAAGGGTGGTGCTGCCGCTGAAGCGTTCCGCGCCAGTCAGCGTGAAGTCCAGCGTGTAATCGACATTGGCGACGCGGGCGGAACGGGCCGCAGCGTCAGCCTGCGACAGATAGGCGTTTTCTGCACGGACAGTGGCAGGTGTTGCAGCAAAGGTGTGGGTCTGGGACAGACCCAGCGCCAGCGCGATGGCGCTGGCCAGTAAGGTTTTGTTCATGGATTCCTCGCAAGGTACAACGCCCGCAGTAGCGGGCGTTGGTGGGCTAGATGCTGCTTATTTTTTCAGATAGGTATCGAGCCAGTCGATTACCGTGTGGTGCCACAGTACCGAGTTGGCCGGTTTCAGCACCCAGTGGTTCTCGTCCGGGAACATCAGCAGCTTGCTCGGAATGCCGCGTCGCTGCAGCGCCGTGAAGGTGCCCAGTCCCTGCGCGGTCGGAATGCGGAAGTCCAGATCGCCCTGTACGACCAGCATCGGGGTTTTCCAGTTTTTCACGGTCAGCGCCGGATTGAATTTCTCGTGCTGCTCCGGCACATCGTAGTAAGGACCGCCGTTTTCCCATTCGGTGAACCAGATTTCTTCGGTCGAATAGGCCATGCCACGGGTATCGAACACGCCATCGTGATTGACGATGCACTTGAAGCCGTCCGACCAATTACCGGCGATCCAGTTCATCATGAAGCCGCCGTAGGAGGCACCCAGCGCACAGCTGCGTTCCCGGTCCAGCCAGGGGAATTTCTGCACGGCTGCTGCCAGACCTTTCTGCAAGTCTTCCAGCGGCTTGCCGCCCCAGTCGCCGCTGATGGAATCAGTGAACTTCTGACCATAACCGGTCGAACCGTGGAAATCGATGAACACGGTGGCGTAACCGGCACCGGCATACACTTGCGGATTCCAGCGATAGCTCCACGCGTTACCGAAGCTGCCTTGCGGGCCACCGTGCACCAGGAAGGCGACCGGATATTTCACGCCGGGCTGGGCGTTCCATGGCTGCATCACGTGACCATACACGGTATCGCCATTGGCACCGGTGAAGGAGAACTGCTCGTAGGCGCCGAATTTCACGTCGGCCAGTGCCTGAACATTCAACTGGGTCAGCTGCTGGGCTTTGTCGGCCGTGCCGCCGAACTTGAATTTGAACAGCTGCGCACCCGAGGACAGGTTGGCTTGCGCCATCACGATGCTGTCGCGTGCGATGTCGAAGCCACTGACATAGCCATTGCCGGTCAGCGCGCTAACTTTGCCACTGGCCACATCGATCGCGAACAGGCGGTGCTGACCGATATCGTCGGCGGTAGCCAGCACGGTTTTGCCGTCAGGGCTCCAGCGGTAGTCGGCAATCGAACGATCCCAGCTATCGGCTACGGTGCGCTTCTTACCCGTTGCCACATCGAGCAGCACCAGATGGAAGCGGTCCGCTTCAAAGGTCGGCTTGTCCATGGCCAGATAGGCCAGCGTGCGACCGTCCGGCGAATAGATCGCCTTGCTGTCCCAGGCCTGGTTTTCCGGCGTCAGGTTGAGCGGCGTACCGCCCGTTGCAGGCACGCTGTAGATATCGAAGTTGGTCGACCACGCTTCGGTCTTGCCGGCGATGCGCGCCGAGAACACCAGTGTCTTGCCATCCGGGCTGAAGTGATATTCGTCATGGTCACCGAACGGTTTGGATGGCACGTCACCATCGAGCATACCGGACAGGCTGACCGGTTCGGCGCTGACTTTGCCGCTGGCGTCGATCGCTGCGGAATACAGCACATTGTTGCGGCCATCGGCCCAGCTATCCCAGTGACGCGCAAACAGGCGGTCATAGACTTTACCGCTAGCTTTATTCTTCGCCTGCGCATCGAGGCGGGCTTTGCTGCAGGCCAGATCGGCACAATCGCGGAACACGGCCAGGCTCAGTGCCAGCCGGTCGCCCTGTGGCGACAGGCGGAAGTTTTCCACGTCGAGTGGCAGGTCCGTCACGCGCAGCGCTTCGCCACCGGCCAGTGGCAAGCGCCACACCTGTTGCGAGCCGGAACGCGCCGACAGGAAATAAATCGCCTCGCCATTCGGCGCCCATTCAGGATCGGTGCTGCTCGCTTCGGCCTGAGTCAGACGCACCGGCGCCGCCTTGGGCGCACGCAGGTCGAGCATCCACAGCTGGGTGTTGCCACGGTTCTTATCCATATTGGTGGCGCGCACGGTGTACAGCACGCGGCTGGCATCAGGCGACAGCACCGGGCTGCCGACGCGCTCCATGCGCACCAGATCTTCCACGGTGAAGCCGCGCGGCGCGGCCGTAGCACTGGAGGCCGCCAAAGCGGTGCCCAGTAGCAACAAAGGTAGTTTCATTCGGTGATCTCCGACATTGTAAGAAAAGACCGGCTCGTGGCCGGCTGGATCGCATGATACCAAGAGTGCGGTGCAGCAATCAAAGCGCGGCGGGATTTGTTACTTACTGATACGTAGGGACATGGGCCGCCGAACGGGTGGCCCGGCCGTCTAGTGCTGGCGGATGGCGAAACTGGC
>JAIELO010000354.1 GCA_019752915.1 Burkholderiaceae bacterium | reverse complement strand
ATCGGTGAAGTCGGTCACCGTCAGCACTTTCGACAGCACCTGCAGCGAGTGCGGCGTGTAGCGGTGCGCGTCGCCCGACGACAGCAGGCGCGCCGTGTCGATCTGGTTGGAGCGGGTCCAGTGCTGCGCCTTGACAATGGCATTGGTCACGCGCTGCGCCCATTCGGGACGGGTGCTGATGTCGCGCTCGGACAGGAAGGTCACGCAGCAGGCGTGGTTTTTCCACGAGTCGCCGGAGAAGCGCAGTACCTGGCCCACGCCGGCCGTTTCGGCCAGTGCGTTGAACGGTTCGGCCACGATGAAGCCGGCAATCGCCTTGCTGGCCAGCGCCGACACCATTTCGGCCGGCGGCAGCACGATCAGATTCACTTCCTTAGGACCGATGGCACCATCGCGACCTTTGGCCACTACACTCAAACCGTTTTTGCTGAGGATCTGCTGCAGCAGCACGTTGTGGATCGAGTACCAGAACGGGATCGCCACCGTGCGGCCGCCGAGGTCGGTGACGCGGTTGATGTCCTTGGCGACCGTCAGAGCCGAGCCATTGATGTGGTTCCATGCCACCACTTTGGCGGGGAACTTGGCGCCATAGCGCACCGACACGGTCGCTGGCGACAGCAGGTGAATCACGTTGACCTGACCGGAGACGAACGCTTCGATGATCTGCGCCCAGCTGCGGAACAGGCGCGGCGCTTCGGCCTGCAACCCTTCCGCTTCAAACAGTTTGCGGCCATGCGCTACCAGCAGCGGCGTGGCATCGGTGATTGGCAGGTAGCCGATCTTGACCGGCTGGTCGTCGCCCTTGGGACCCTGCTGCGCCATCGCGTCACCGGCAAACAGCAGCGGCGCCGAAGCACCGGCCGCCGTCATGGCCGACATGCGCAGGAAGTCGCGCCGCGTCATGCCGCAGTCGCAATCGGACGAAGCGCAGATATGGTAAGGATTGGAGCCGCTGGATGCTGTCATGGCGTACTTTCGAAAAGAGGGAAGATAGATAATCAGGCGCTACTGCGCTCGCCCAGCAGGGCGGCCAGAATTTCCAGTCGCAATGCACTGACGGCGGCCGCGTGGGCGATGCGTGGTTGCGGCAGGTCGACCTGCCATTCGCGTACGATGCGGCCCGGCTGGCCGCCCATCAGCACGATGCGGTCCGCCACCAGGATCGCTTCGTCGATATCGTGCGTCACCAGCAGCACGGCGCTATGCCAGCGGTGCACCACCTCGACCAGCAGGGTTTGCATCTCGGCGCGGGTAATCGCATCGAGCGCGGAAAACGGTTCGTCGGCGAACAGCAGTTCCGGTTCGCGCGCCAGTGCGCGGGCCAGCGCCACGCGCTGTGCCATGCCGCCCGACAGGGCAGCCGGATAGCGGCCCTCGCAACCGGCCAGACCGACGGCGTCGATGGCCTGCTGCACGCGCTGCGCGCGCTGGGCCGGGGTGATGTGCGGCTGGCGCGAAAAATCCAGCCCGAAGCCGACATTCCCGGCCACCGTCAGCCACGGCAGCAGGCTGGCCTGCTGGAACACCAGCGCGCTGCGCGGACTCGGTTCGGTCAGTGGCGCGTCGAGAAAACTGATCTGTCCCGCCGACGGTGCCTGCAATCCGGCCAGTACCCGCAGCAAGGTCGATTTGCCACAGCCGCTGCCGCCTAACAGGCAGACGATTTCGCGCGGACGGATGGTCAGCGAAATATTGTCGAAGGTGGCGGCGCTGCCCGGATAGGCAAAGCGCAGGGCACTGGCCTGCAGCGCCGGATGGTCGGCTAGGTGCTCGCTCATGGACGGGCTGCCGCCTGCTGCGCCAGTGCGGCCTGCAACTGCGTCAGGCTAGGCGTAATCACAGGAATAAAGGCCGACTCGCGCCAGCGCCGCCCGAAGCCGTGCTGATGCCCCACCAGATAGGCCAGACCGCCTTTGGCCTGCAGTTCCAGCGTCAGCGCCTGCTGTACCGATTCGGCCAGCGCGATACGCAAGCGGAACAGATCGGCCGCCTGCCGCACGAAGCGGCCATCGGCCACGCCTTCCAGCAGCGCGGCAACCTGCTGCGCCAGCGAAGCCTGCGCTTCAGCGATACGCTCGCTAAGCTGACCACGATTAGTGCCAGCCAGCGTGGCAGCCACCTTCAGACTGGCGCGCGCCAGCCCGATCGACATCCCGCACTGCATGCCGAGGAAAGCGGGCCGCACTTGCGGCAGCCAGCCCGGCGCATCGGCGCTGATGACGTCGTCCGCGTTCACGGCCACCTGTTCGATCTTCACGGCGGCCGTGTGGCTGCTGCACAGGGCAATCAGTTCCAGATTGGCGCTGCGCTGCACGCCAGCTGCCTTACTGTCGAAGGCGACGATGATGGGCGCACTGCCATCGGTTGGTGCCACCGCTGCGGCAGCAACAAAATGCGCTGGATGCAGATTGGTGACCCACGCCAGCTGGCCATTCAGCTGCCAGCTTCCCTGCTCCGCATCGGCAGCGGCGGTAATCTGCAGCGGCTCCATCCCGGACAGGAATTTCATCGCGTTCGACAGACCGGTAGCACCGGCCAGACGGCCATCGAGCAGTGGCGGCATCAGGCGCTGGCACAGCGCCGTATTCGGGCTTTGCAGCAGATACTCGATAAACGTGCGCTGGCCCCAGTAGACAAAGGCTGCCGTAACCGATTGCTCGGCGACGTCGGCAATCGCGCAGATGGCGTCGCCGACGCTGCCGCCATCGCCACCGAGTGCCAGCGGCACGCCGACGCGGAAGCGACCAGCGGCAGCCAGTGCCGGCATCAGTTCATCGGCCAGATGCTGTTCCTGATCGAGCGTATCGGCATGCTGCTCCAGCCAGTCGTGTAGGGCCACCATGGTTAGATCGCGCCCGGCAGGTAAGGCGTCAGCTGCGGGTTGACGGGCGTACCAGCCAGACTATTGGCGAAGTTGCACAGCGTCGCCAGACTGATACCGAGTACCACTTCCAGCGCCTGCTGCTGGTTGTAGCCAGCGTTCAGGAAGGCTTGCAGTTCGGCGTCATCGACGGCGCCACGACGCGCGATCACGGCGCTGGCGAAACTGGCCACCGCATCGAATTTGGCGTCGCCGGTGGCGGTGCCGGTTTGCAGGGCGCGCACCAGTTCCGCCGGCTGACCGGCTTTCTTCAGGGCGATGGCGGTATGGCCGGCGATGCAGAAGTCGCAGCCGTGGATGCGCGCGGCGGTAATCTGCACCACTTCGCGTTCGGCCAGCGTCAGGCTGGCGCGCGCATTGATGCCCGATACCGTCATATAGGTTTCCAGCGCTACTGGCGCATTGGCCAGCACTCCGATCAGATTAGGCAGGAAGCCGTTGTTGGCGATGGCTTTTTCGACGAAGGCGCGGCTATCGGCCGGCGCAGTTTCAGCAGTTTGCAGGGTCAGGCGGGACATGGTCGTCTTTCATGGACAGTGAATCACTATTATCGCCAGTGCAAGACAAAGCCGCCATACTGTTTCGTCGTCATCTCTTGCTCAAACGTCTTTATCCGGCACTGCGTAACTGGCGCCGGTAAGCGCCCGGCTGGGCCCCGACGATGCGCTTGAACGCTCGCGTGAAGGCAGCACTAGACTGATAACCGACCTGCCCGGCCACCTGCTCGACTGACTCGCCTTGACCTAGACGCGTTGCGGCGGCGCTCATCCGCAGGCGCAGCAGGAAGCGCGCCGGCGAAATGCCGCTGATGCCGGTGAAGTGTTTGCAGAAGGCGGCGCGCGACATGTGGGCCACCTGCGCCATGCGGGCAATGCTCCAGTCGTCGGCGGGCTGGCGCAGCATGCGCTCGAGCAGCTCGGAAAATTCGCCGTGCTGCGCCAGTGCCAGCAGGCCAACCGTTACCGCCTCGCCCTGGGTGGCCTGACGGATCAGATAGAACAGCAGCAACTCCACCAGCCGCACGATCAGCGCCGAGGGCCGCAGGGGATCGCCGCCCGCTTCGGCAATGATCATATCGAATAGCGCAGCGGTGTGGCGTGCATGCGCGGCGTCGCTGCGACACACCAGATGTTCGGGGAAGGTATCGATCACCAGCGGGCTCAAGGCGCCGCGGAAGCGGAAAAAGCCGCAGGCCAGTCCGGTGCCACTGCCGTCATCCGCGCCATCGAGCGGCTGGATCACCGGCCCGCCGATGGTCGCGGCCGGGTCGGCATAGGGGCTGAGAAAATGCGGCGCGCCGTGCATCAGGAACACGCCATCGCGCGCCTGCAGCAGGACGGGCGGCTGGCCGTCGCAATGCAGATAGCAGCTACCCTGCAGAATCATGTGGAAACTGGCCATGTCGCTGCCAGCGGTCGAGGCCCGCCACGGGCCGCAATAGCGGCCCACATGCAACGCTGCGGCATCGAGCTCTAAGCTCGTGAGCAACAATTGGGCGAGTTCTTCGGAGGCGACCGGTTCCATAAAATCAGGACTTAAAGACTAGGATTGTATGTCGTCTGCCGCGTCGCCGACAGGACAGTTTGCGCATATGTATATGCACTGAATCGCGCTCGCCGTGGTGCGGCCCCTCGACCCGGCACACGATACTTCGCGGTGCGTCGCACAGCACCGCTGCGAAAGATGCGCTGCAGGTGAGAATGTGTGACTTTGCTTCGGGGCTATTCTGTTAGGCTGCGTCCCTTGGGTCATTGGCCGGAACGATGCGTCACCACAGGCAGGCATCCGTAACACTTGAGTACGCATGCCTGTCAGTCGACCAGATTTAACAGGGGAATCAGGTATGAAATCTTTAAAAATTTTACTCGTAGCACTGCTGCTGGCGGTGTTAGGCGGCTGTGCGTTCTGGGGTTCCGGACATCGCGCCCAGCAAAATGGCAGCGTGGTGGACTACCTCTACCCTAACGCGAAACAGGCGCCCATGCTGCAGGCGAGCGTCACCCAGCTACGTCCTCCGGTCCGGGTCGGCATCGCCTTTGTACCGGGCGCTGGCTGGGGCAGCGCTCTGAGCGAGCAGCAGAAAACCCAACTGCTGGAGCGCGTCAAAGCCTCGTTCTCCAAGCATGCCTATATCGGCAGCATCGAAGTCATCCCGAGCGCCTACATGCAGGCACGCGGCGGCTTC
>JAIELO010000432.1 GCA_019752915.1 Burkholderiaceae bacterium | reverse complement strand
ATCTGGCGGCGGCACTGGAGCTGCTCGGTGAATCGCTGATGAAACCGGCGCTGAGTGCCAAGGACTTCTCCGAGCGTCAGCGCGAAGTGGTCTCGGAAACCGAACAGCAGATGACGGAACCGCAGCCGCTGGCCAGCAACGCCATGCAGCGTCTGACCAATGCCTACCCGGCCGACCATGTGCGCTACGTGAAGACGCTGCCGGAGCAACTGGCAGCCGAACGCGCCGTGACGCTGGAGCAGGTGCAGTCCTTCCACAAAGCCTATTACGGCGCGGACAATGCCACGCTGGCCGTGGTCGGTGATTTCGATGTGGCTGCCGTGCAGGCCCAGGCTGCCAAGTTGTTCGGCAACTGGAAAGCCGAGCAACCGTATGTGCGCATTGCCAGCACCATGAAACCGGTGGCTGGTCAGAAGGTCGCGCTGGAAACTCCGGACAAAGCTAACTCGGTACTGCTGGCGATCCAGCCGATTCCACTCAAGGATGATGCGGCCGTCTATCCGGCGCTGCTGATGGGTAACTATATGCTCGGCGGTGGGGCTTTGCGCAGCCGTCTGGCCGACCGTATCCGTCAGAAGGAAGGCCTGTCGTACGGCGTCGGTTCGCAGCTGTCGGTGCCGTCGCGCGATCCGGCCGGGATGTGGCTGGCGTTTGCGATCAGCGCTCCGCAGAACACTGTCAAGGTGGAAGCGGCGCTGCGCGAAGAGCTGGACAAGGCCATCAAGGATGGCTTCACGGAAGCTGAACTGGTCGATGCCAAGAAAGCCTGGTTGCAGTCGCAGCAGGTCGGTCGTACCGGTGATGCCGGTCTGGCTAGCCGTCTGTCGAACTACCTGAGCTTCGAGCGCACCATGGCCTTCGACAAGGATCTGGAAGCCAAGGTCAGCGCGCTGACGGTGGCGCAGGTGAATGAGGCACTGCGCGCCAACCTGAAGCCGGAAGCCATTTCCGTGGTCAAAGCCGGTGACTTTGCCAAGGCTGCGGCCACGGGCGCAGCACCAGCCGCCAAGCCTTAACTTTCACGCAACTGAGCGCTAGCACCGGGGTGTAATACCCCGCTACGCCACCCGTTACTGAACTCCCTATGTTGCCGCGCAACGGCGGGAGTCCGGTACCGGGTGGCGTGTTACATTGGCGCTCCGCTGCTCAAGCCGGCCAGTCCATCGCTGCCGCTGGCGACAAGGTCAAGCTGCGGGATGCTACACTGCGCCCCTACCATCGACAGATACAGCCATGACCAACAAAAAACAGCCGCTGGCGAAAACGCCAGCCGCCGCGCCCACCGGGCGGGTAACGAATCCCTTCCTGAACGCCGAGTTCTACCAGCGCATGCGAGACTACACCGAGCGCGACGCCGCCTTTTCGAAAGAACTGAAAGCGATAGGCGACAGTGGTGCAGGCAAGCAAAGCACTGATATGCGCACGGCACCATCGCTGCAACTGCTGCGCGCCGTGGTGAAGAAAGGCGTGTCGCTGGAGACTATGCTCGAGCGCATCGTGCAGGGCGTGGAACTGGGCCTGTGGGAACCGTGGCTGAGCGCGTTCGGCATCGAACTGCGCGGCGTCAATTACGCCAAGCCGGAACAGCGCAATGCCCGGCTGGCGCTCGATATGAGTCTGGCCTGCAAGGTTAATTCCGTGTTTGCCAATGCCAATATGGCCAACTGGCGTAGTCTGGTGGCAGAGGATTGTGCGCAGATCCAGATCGACAAGCCGACCGAAAAAACCGGTGCCAAAGTGTATGCCATCTTCTATCTGGATGCGCCGGACCGTTGAGTTAGGTAGCGGCGATGGTTTCGTATGGCCGTCATATTCGCTAGGCATAATGCGGGTATGCACAAATATATCGAAAAGCTGAGCGCGCTTTTGGCGCTGACCCTGACCGCCCTTTGCGTTCAGGCGGCCGAGCCACCCTTGATTTTGGTTTCCATTGACGGCTTTCGTCCCGACTACCTAAATCGCGGGGTAACGCCGAATCTGAATCGTCTGGCGGCGGCGGGTGCGCGGGCCGAGGCGATGCGGCCTTCGTTCCCGTCGATTACCTATCCCAACCACTATACGCTGGTGACCGGTATGCGGCCCGACCATCACGGCCTGGTCGATAATGTCATGAGCGATGCCTCGATCCCCGGTGTGCAGTTCAAACTCGGCACCGACGCGGTTACCGACCGGCGCTGGTGGGATCAGGCGGAGCCGGTATGGGTCACGGCGCAACGCGCCGGCATCCGCAGCGCGGTGTTGTTCTGGCCGGGTGCGGAGGCGGCCATTCATGGCGTGCGTCCGGCCATGGCGCCGCATTACGACGGTTCGATGGCGGCTATGCAGCGCGCCGATACGCTGCTGTCCTGGCTGGATCAGGTGCCGGCGCAGCGTTTCGGTTTCCTGGCGCTGTATTTTGAGGATGTCGATCATGCTGGCCACACGTTCGGCCCCGAGGCGGCCCAGACCACGCAGGCAGTGGCGCTGGTTGATCAGGCTATTGGCCGCCTGCTGGATGGGCTGTCAGGCCGCGGGATCGATGCCAACCTCGTGATCGTCTCCGACCATGGCATGACGCCGGTCAGCGCCGAACGGGTGATCCGCATGGATGCGCTAGCGCCGCAGGGCAGCTACCGCGCGGTGACGAACGGGCCGTATGCGGCCATGGAAGCGACTCCCGGTCAGGAAGCGCAATTGGCCGCCGCGCTGCTGCAGCCGCAACAACACATGCAGTGCTGGCGCAAGGCCGGGATTCCGGCGCGGCTGGCGTATGGCCGGAACGCACGCGTGCCCGGTTTCTTCTGTCTGGCCGATCCCGGCTGGTTCATCGCCTTCGATGACGGCGCGGCGGCCAGGGTCAAAGGCGGCAAGCATGGCTATGACAATGCGGCGCCTGACATGGCGGCCCTGTTTATCGCTGTCGGCCCGGCCTTCAAGCCCGGCGTGGTGCTGCCGGTGTTTGACAATGTGGATGTCTACCCGCTACTGATGGGGCTGCTCGGCGTGCCGCCGCTGCCCTCCGATGGCACCATCACGTCCTTGTTACCGGCGCTTCTGCCTAAAAAATAGGCGGCTGTCGCTGGAAGATGGAAACGGGAGCGGGTGTCGTTCAGCCCACCGGGTAGGCCGGGTGGGCCGAGATGCTCGGAGTGTAGTTCAGTGCGCCGTGGCTTCGGCCCTGTCATACCAGATGCCCAGCCTATCGCCCTGCCAGATCAGCAGGTGAAACAGGTAGGCGTTCGCCAGCATGAGCAGGCCACCGGCCAGCGCAGCCTCGCTGCGGAAACCGAGCAGGCAAAACAGGAAGCCGCTGACGTGGGAAACGATTTCGATCCTGCGGGCGGGACCGCGTGCAGGTTGTACGGCGAGCAAGTTCAACGAGAAGCAGCACTTGAGCCACAGTGGCAGCTTGTTCCAGTTATCCGAATGTTTGTCGATCATGAATTTCTCCTGTTCCAAAGTTGACATCTCCACTTCGAGCACCGCAGCGAGACATTTCAAGGACTCGGTACTGGCCTTGTGACCGCTTTCGATGCGCTGGATGGTCCGTACATTCAGACCGGACATCTGCGCTAGTTGCTCTTGGGAAAGGCTGCGGCTAAGGCGTAATTGCTTGAGTATCATGCATGTGCTCCGATGCTGGCGAACCTTGAGTATTCAGGCTGATCTGTTCTGTCGGTGACGACATTCCCCCGACTTTTACCCGACAGCAGAGGTTTTTCTGGCCGGGACGGTCATCCTACTTGAGTTGCGTTGAAAATTACACAAGAGAACAGCGAGTGGCGGGCTTTCCGCGGATGGGAAAGCGAGGAGCTTGCGGCGCGTACAGGCGAAAAAAAACCAATCGCGAACGATTGGTTTTTGAATTCTTGGTGGCCCGGGGCGGAATCGAACCACCGACACAAGGATTTTCAATCCTCTGCTCTACCAACTGAGCTACCAGGCCAAGGAGCAGAATTATAGCAGACCACCCCCCGGGTTTGGCAAGAGGGGCGCTGCGACTTTTATTGACAGCAGTATATGCGGGGTATAGATTCGTTCTCTTCCGCTTAAAATTGATGGGATTGCAATGAAACGAACGATCAGCGCGCTGATAGCGTGCTTGCTGGCAGGCGGGGCCTATGGTGCGGCACTGACGCCGGTGCAGAAACAGATGCGTGAAATCTATCAGGAGCTGGTAGAAACCAACACCACCAATTCCACCGGCTCCTGCACGATCGCTGCCCAGAAGATGGCGCAGCGGCTGAAACAGGGCGGTTTCCAGGATAGCGAGATGCAGCTGATTGTGCCGCCGGGCGGGCCGACCAAGGGCAATCTGGTGGTGCGTCTGAAAGGCAATGGCAGTCGCAAACCGTTGCTGCTGCTGGCGCACATCGATGTGGTGGAAGCTAACCGCGCCGACTGGGTGCGCGATCCCTTCAAACTGATCGAGGAAGATGGCGTGTTCTATGCGCGGGGATCGTCCGATGACAAGGCCATGGCCGCATCGTTCGTAGCCAATATGCTGCGCTACAAGGCAGAAAAGCTGGCGCCACGACGCGACATCATCATGGCCCTGACCTGTGACGAGGAAATGGTGCCGAGTGACTTCGACGGTGCCGAATACCTGTTCAAGCACCACCGCAGCCTGATCGATGCGGAACTGGCCCTGAACGAAGGTGGCAGCGGTCTGCTCGACAAGAATGAAAAACCGGTGCGCCATGGGATACAGGCCGGTGAAAAAATCTACCAGTCCTTCCAGCTGGAAGTGACCAATCCCGGGGGGCACAGTTCTGTGCCGCGTCGTGATAATGCCATCACGCGTCTGTCCGAAGGTCTGGTGCGACTGGGCAAATTCGACTTCCCGTTCCGCCTGTCCGATGTCACGCGCGCCTTCTACCAGCGCATGGCGACCATTGAGCAGGGACAGGTCGCAGCAGACATGAAAGCGATTCTGCAGGACCCGCCGGATATGGCGGCGCTGGAGCGTCTGTACGCGGTCAGCCCGGCGCATAACGCGACCGTGCGCACCACCTGCATCGCTACCCGGGTCGAGGCCGGTCACGCCGACAACGCGCAGCCGCAGCGTGCCCGTGCCAGCGTCAACTGCCGCA
>JAIELO010000023.1 GCA_019752915.1 Burkholderiaceae bacterium | reverse complement strand
AATATTGATGAACGACAGGGCTGCCACCAGATCGGTGGAGCCGGTGGCCCACAGCGACACCAGCAGCGCACCGATCACCTCCGTGCCCGGCGAGAGCAGATACACGCCGGTCGAGTATTCGCGCTCGAAAATCAGGAACACCATCAGCCAGGCGCCCAGCAGGCCATATTTCACCAGCGGCACCGTCACATCGCGGGTGACCTGTCCGCGGGTGGCACCGACTGCGCGCGCCGCTTCTTCCAGCTCCGGCCCCACCTGCAGCAGCGCCGTCGAAATCAATCGCATGCCGTAGGCCAGCCACACCACCGAATACGCCAGCCACAGGGCGAAGATGGTCGAGCGTACCGAGCGCAGTAAAGGAATCGCGTTTTCACTGAGCCACAAGGCCACGCCGTTGTCCATGCCCTTCAGCGCACCATCGAGCCAGCTTGGCACGAACAGGAACACCCACAGGAAAGACAGACCGGCCAGCAGCCCGGGAACCGCACGCGGTACCAGCACGCTGTAATCGAGGAAGCGGGTAATACCATCCGGCTTGCGGTGCATGGCCAGCGCAATCGCGCAGTAGCAGATCACGGCTGCAGCACCACCGATCACGCCGATCAGCACCGTGTTCAGAATCCCGCGCATCAGCGCTGGCTGCTCGAAAATTTCACGGAAGTGCTGCAGCGTCAGTACGTCGCGCAGGTTGACGCCCTCGCCCCAGTACTGCACGAAGGAACGCAGCACGATGCCCGACAGCGGCATGATGATGGTGATCATCAGCCAGCCGAAGATCAGCGCGAAGGCCAGCCACTTCCAGCGACCCAGCGGCATGGCCTTGGAGCGCGCACCCTTGCCTTTGATGGAGACAAATTTATTGGCCGACTTGAGCAGCCAGCGCTGCAGCATCACCAGCGGCATGGTCACCATCACCAGACACACTGCCACGGCCGCCATCAGGTGGTAGGACGGCGTACCGAGTTTGTTGGTCAGCTTGTACAGATAGGTGGCCAGTACCAGATGGCCTTCCGGATCGCCCAGTACCAGTACCAGACCGAACACTTCGAAGCCGAGGAAGAACACCAGCACGGCAGCATAGGCCAGTGCCGGGGTGATCATCGGCAGCGATACGTTGAGCATCACCTGCAGCGGCGATGCACCGCTGACGCGGGCCGCTTCTTCGACGTCCGAACCGAGGCTTTTCAGCGCCGATGAAGCGTACAGATACACGTGTGGCACGTGAGTCAGACCGGCGATCACCACGATGCTGGTGAAGGAATAGATATTCCAGGGGATGAAACCGAGGATGTCCTTGACCCACAGCGAATAAAAACCGACGGGTCCCATCGCCACCACATAGCCGAAGCCCATCACCATTGGCGAGACGAAAATCGGCACCAGCAGCATCGGTGTGATCAGACTGCGTCCCGGCAGATCGGTGCGGATCATCAGGAAGGCCAGCATGCCGCCCAGTGGTACGGCAATCGCCGTCAGGCCGGTCGCCAGCGCCAGCGCGTTCTTGAAGGCGACCGAAAAATCCGGATCCTCGAAGATGAAACGGTAGGCGTCCAGACCCAGCTCCTTGGCGGGCATGAAGAATGGCGCGTTCAGAAAGCTCTGGTAGAAAATCAGTAACAGCGGCAGAAAGATGGCAGTAGCGGCGAGCGTTACCACCACCCCGCGCGGCCAGTTGATACTGTGCCGGCGCGGGCCGGGGAGGTTCATAGTTTGCATAGAATGTCCGTTGCGGCGGATGGATGAAACGGCCAGCGCGCGGCGAGTGCCGGGCGCGCTGGCTTGCCTGTCAGCGCGATACGCTTACTTCTTGCCTGCGGTTTCTTTCCACTGCTTGAGGAAAGCCATGCGCTTGGCAGGTCCGAGGAATTGCAGGACCATCGGGTGCACAGGAATCGGCTTGACGTTGTCCTTGCCGATCATTTTGATCAGTTCTGCCGACGTGGTTTCGCCCTTCACATCTTCGCGGATGGCGAACAGTTTCGAATCGTTGGCGATGATGGTCTGGCCACGATGCGACAGCAGATAGTCGATCCACAGCTTGGCGGCATTGACGTTCTTGGCAGCCTTGTTGATGAACAGCACGCGCGACATGATCAGGGTGTAGTCCTTGGTCAGTACCACGCCGATCGACGGATCGGTCTTGGCGCGCACCAGTGCGTAGGAACCCAGTACGTTGTAGCCGATCAGGTTTTCACCCGACGAGATACGTTCCATCATGGTGCCGGTGGACGATTGCACCCGCACTTTGGCTTCACCGAAAGCGTTTTCCAGTTCGATGAACTTGGGATTTTCACGCGCATCCTGGGTCATGAACATGAAGCCGACGCCGGACTTCTCGATGTCGTAGGTGGTGACCTTGTCCTTGAATTTCGGCTGCAGAATCAGCTTGGCAAAATCGGCGTGGTTCTGCGGTACTTCCTTGGCATCCACCAGACGCTTGTTGTAGACGATGGCAGCCGGCTCGAACGTGGTGCCATAGGCCTGATCATCCCAGATTGCCCAGCCGGGAAGCTTGGACGATTCCACCGATTTGTATTTGAGTGCATAGCCGTCCGAAGCTAGCCGCATCTGCAGATCCATCGCCGACGACCACATCGCATCGGCCGTGTTGCCACCCGCCGCCACTTCCGAGATGAAGCGGTTATACACTTCGGTGGAATTCATGTCGTTGTATTCGACCGTAATGCCGGGATACAGCGCGTTGAAGTCCTTGATCAGCGGCTGGGTAGCCTTGCTATCGGTCGCGCCATACACCACCAGCTTGCCCTCTTTTTTGGCGCCATCGATAATCTTCTGGTAGTCAGCCGGATAACCGGCTGGTACTTGCGCCAGGGCGGCGCCGGCAAACAGCGTGGCGCATGCAGCGGCCACAGTCATTGTCAACTTCATCTTTGTCTCCGTTTTTTTGTAGGTGTTGTTAATCAGCGCATCAGACCGAGTTCGGTCGCACGCCTGCCGTAATCGTCTACGGCCTTGCTTACATAATTGGTCAGTGCTGCACCGGTCAGTCCGAACGGGAATAGTCCGGCACTGTCACGCATGGCGGCATAATCGGGACTGGCCATCACCCGGTCGAAGGCGGCCACCCAGTGACGGTAATCCGCTTCCGGCACCTGTGGCCCCATCCACACGCCGCGGATAATCGGCCACACCACATCAACGCCTTGCTCGCGCGCCGTTGGGACACTGGCCAGCACCCCGGGCAGGCGCTGTTCGGACAATACCGCCAGAATCCTGGTATTGCCGTTGCCCGCATACAGCGTCGCTTCGCTGGCATCGCCTGACACCACCTGCACATAATTGGCATGCATCGCCGTAAAGGCTTCGCCGCCACCTTCCAGTGCTACAAAGCGCAGCACCTTCGGATCAATACCCACCGACTTCACCACCAGCGCCATCTTCAGCCAGTCCTGACTGCCGATGGTGCCGGACACGCCGATCAGCACCTTCTGCGGCTGCGCCTTGAGCGCCGCCAGCAACTGGCCCAGCGTCTGATACGGCGAATCGGCGCGCACCGCAATCATGCCGTAGTCGGCCCCCAGCGCTGCCACCCAGCGTACATCCGACGCTTTCACCTTGCCGAATTTACCCTGCGCCAGATTGAGCAGCGAACCGCCCGAAAAAGCCACCAGCGTATTCGGTTCGGCGCGCCGCTGCGACACCAGCGAGTGCCAGGCCACCGCACCGATCCCGCCGGGCAGATAGCTGATGTGCATCTCTGGTGCTGCGGCCTTGCGTTTCCCTGCTTCCGCCTGCAAACCCTTGCGAACCAGCTTGCAGGTCAGGTCCATCGCACCACCCGGCTTGGACGGGACGATGCATTCCGCACCGGCCGCCTGCGCTGTCAGGCTGACGCACAGTACCCACAGCCCCGCCAGCAAAACTTTGATCATGGTGTTTTTATCTTAGAACAGTGTAGCTTTCAAAGCGCTTTCAATCAGCTCTGAAAACGCTCGCAAAAGCCGGCGCCAGCGGAGCAACTGGCACCGGCCTGCGTGACAGCTTAGAAGCGGTGCTGCATGCCCAGCGCCAGACCATGCTGGCTGGTGCCGAAGCCGGCATCATCACGCGACATGCCGGTCAGTTGACCGTTTTTCGACTTGACGTAAGCGGCCGACACATGCACGTCGGTACGCTTGGACAGTGCGTAGCGATAACGGGCCACATACATGGTTGGATCGGCGTCCTTGCCGGCAGCGGTGTTTTTTACATTCATGTGATACACGGCCGCCGTCAGGGTGGTAGCGCCATCGGCTTTATAGGCCAGACCGGCCCAGGTGGTGGTGGCTGCGACATCAGCGGTCAGTGCCTTGCCAGCGACCAGTTTGTAATCGCGTACCACGCCCCAGAATTTGAACGGCCCGGTTTCGTAGTTGGCGCCCAGATGCCAGACCGTGTTCTTGTCGCGGTTACCGGTAGCAGCAACGGTGTTGCCGTTATTGCGTTCCCAGGTCGCCATCAGATTCGCCGTACCGATTTTGTAGACGGTGCTGAAACCGACTTTGGCGCTATCCTGGGTGCCAGTGGTCTGTTCGCCCGCGGCATAGTTGGCGCCGAATTTCACATCACCGGTCGAACCGCTGTATTTGATGATGTTGTCGTAGGCAGTGGTGAAACCGTATTTGCTCGGACCCGTTGCAGGACCGGAGGTGGCCCACGAGTAGTAAGGCGCAAAACCCATCGGATCGAACGAGATCACGGTGTCGTACACGGTGGTGAAGGAACGGCCGATGATCACGCGACCAAATGCGCCTTCCAGACCGACGTTGGCCTGACGCTTGAACAGCACACCATCCATATTCCCGGTATCCATCAGGATGCCGCTCTCCAGATTGAACACCGCTTTCAGACCACCGCCCAGATCTTCGGAGCCGCGCACACCCCAGCGCGAAGTATTCATACCGCCCGAAATCACGCTGGTCTGGGTCGCGCCGCTGGCCGACTTGTTATTGGCGGTCTCTACGCCAACGTCGAGCAGACCATACACCTGCACATTCGATTGTGCCTGCGCAGCGCCTGCTGCCAGTGCCAGAATGGCGAGGGTCAATGAGGATTTTTTCATACAAGTCTCC
>JAIELO010000158.1 GCA_019752915.1 Burkholderiaceae bacterium | reverse complement strand
TCTGCAGGTACCAGGAGGCGGTGCACACCACCGCTACCAGCATTCCCAATCCGAACGTCCAGCTATCAATGGTCCAGCCTCGGTTGCCTGCCGTCGTGGTGGCAGGCAGGCCGCCATTGGCCAGTCGCTGCAGGATGCGCCAGTTGGGGTTGCCGGTGCGCTGCTGGCGGGGCATCAGGCTGGGTATTTGCTTAGGGCTGGGCACGATATTTCCTCCACATTTGATCTGTTCCTTCACCGGTTTTTCATCAGGCGTTAGGCTCGGACGTTCTCGTTCAGCAGTTTCCTGTCTACTAGGCCGCCTGACTTTGACGGAGCGCACTATGTTGCTGTTCTTTGTGCTGATGGTTTTTCTGCTGAGCTGTGGCGCTGCCGGGCTGCTGCTGTTTCCCAGCGCCAGAATGACGTTGCTGGCATCCGCAACCATGCTGCTGCGGCGCTGCAGTGGTGGCGTCGGCAGGCAATGGCAGGGGGCTTGGCAGACGCTGCGGCAACTTGCAAGCTGGGCGCGCAGCGCTCTCCATGCGCTATGGACGTTCATGCGACGTCATTTGGTGTTGATGCTGGCAGCGCTGGTGCTGATGAGCGTACCGGTGTTGCTGGCGCTGGTCCTCGGCGGCAGCACCATGCTCGAGGGTTTTGACAGCGAGGGCCGCCAGAGTAACGAGCAGGTACTGGCCTTGCTGCAGGGCGAGCAACTGGCGCTTCCCGCAGCGCCGCCACCGCTGGCTTTCACAACGCTGGAAGTGGTACAGATCCGGCCGATGCTCGATAGTGCCAACCGCAACTGGCAATTGCTCGATCCGGGCTTTTCACGCCGCCTGCTGCAGGTGTTCCGCGTCATGCGCGAGCAGCATGGCTACCAGATGGCGATACTGGAAGGTTACCGAAGTCCGGAACGCCAGAATCTGCTGGCGCTGGCAGGATCCGGAGTCACCAGCGCCCGCGCGTTCCAGAGCTATCATCAGTTCGGTCTGGCCGCCGACTGCGGGTTTCTACGCGACGGCAAGTTGCTCATCTCGGAAAAAGATCCGTGGGCCATGCGCGGCTACCGGCTGTACGGTGAAGTGGCGGAAGCGGCCGGGCTACGCTGGGGCGGACGCTGGGCCATGATGGATTTTGGTCATGTCGAGCTCCTGCAGGCCGGCCGGCTGCGCTAATAGTCATGATGCTGGTCAATCATTGTCCTGTCGCAAAAAATGCTGGCATAGCTGGTGGCAACATTGGCCGGTCCGCCCGCTGCAGTGGCGCAATCTTTTCTGCCGGCTATTCCCATGATGCGACGCTTCTGGTACTTCATCACCGAATCCAGCAATTTGAAATCGAGCCTGAGCCTGATCGGCCTGGCGGCGACGGTCGCACTATTCTTCCTTGCCGCCGATATGCTGAGCATTGCGCTGCACTGGGCCTTGCTGGCGACGCTGTTACTGCTATTGCTGGCGATGGCCGTCTATCTCTGGCACCGGCGCCGTCACCGGCGTGACTCGGCAAACCTGGAAAACGCCATCGGTGCAGCGGGCCCGCCGCAGGAGCCGGTCTCGCGCGAGCAGAGCGGCGCGGAAGTGAAGCAGATCCGCGAGGCCTTGCTGAAAGCGATTGCGACTATCCGTCAGTCCAAACTGGGCGTCGTGGCCGGGCATCGTGCGCTCTACGAACTGCCCTGGTATATGGTGATCGGTAATCCGGCGGCGGGCAAGAGTACGGCGATCACGAATTCAGGTTTGCAGTTTCCCTTCGCCGACGGCAAAGTGCTGCAGGGCGTGGGCGGTACGCGCCACTGCGACTGGTTCTTTACCACTGAAGGCATACTGCTCGATACGGCGGGGCGCTACGCGGTGCAGGAGGAACATCGCTCCGAATGGTATGGCTTTCTTGATCTGCTGCGCAGGCACCGCCACCGTGCGCCGATCAACGGGATTTTGATTGCGGTCAGCGTCGCGGAACTGCGCAGCGCGACGCCGGAAGTGGCCCTGCAACTGGCGCGCAGCCTGCGCAAGCGGGTTCAGGATCTGATCGAGCATCTGCAGGTGTTTGCACCGGTGTATGTGGTGTTTACCAAGGCCGATCTGATTGCCGGCTTTAGCGAGTTTTTCGCCGGTGCCGAACGCGGTGAGCGTGAACGGGTGTGGGGCGCCACCATGCCTTACAAGCGCAAGTCGGGCCAGCAGATCATGGCTTTCTTTGACCAGAGCTTCGATGAGTTGTGCGCTGGCCTGAAAGACCTCAGTGTGGCGAATATGAGTCAGCAGCGGCGCGACCGGATGGCGCCGGGGGTGTTCACCTTTCCGCAGGAATTTGCCACCATCCGTGCGCCGCTGCGTGCCTTCCTCGCTACGCTGTTCGAGGAAAATCCCTTCCAGTTCAAGCCGGTGTTTCGCGGCTACTACTTTACCAGCGCCTTGCAGGAGGGCGGCACGGATAGCGCGCAGGCGCAACGTCTGACCGAGCGTTTTTCGCTGAGCACCAGCGCAGCGCCACAAGCGCCGCTTGCCGGACAGGCTGGTTTTTTCCTGCAGCAGTTATTCCGTCAGGTGATCTTTGCCGACAAGGATCTGGTCACGCATTACGCCAGCCGGCAGCGCAGGCGCCTGATGGTGGGCGGATTTTTCGCTGCGGCCTTGTTGCTCGGCGGGGCACTGGGGGGCTGGAGCTGGTCGTATCTGGCCAATCGCCAGCTGGTGAGTCATGTGCAGGCCGATCTGGATAAGGTGATCCGGCTGCAGGATAAGCGGCTCGATCTGCAAGCGCGGCTGGAGGCACTGGAGATTCTGCAGGACCGGATCGAGCAGCTGGAACGCTATCGGCTAGATCGGCCATGGACTTTGCGTTTCGGGCTGTATCAGGGCGAGGTGCTGGAGACCAAGCTGCGCGAGGAATATTTTGGCGGGGTGCGGCAGGTGATGCTGATGCCGGTGGTGGCGAATCTGGAGGCGCTACTGGCCGAAATGAATGCGCATCCGGATCAGTTGCAATTGCCAGCAGTAGTGCCGGTAGCCGCAACAGGGGCAACGTTGCCGGCAGCTACTGGCCCCGCCGGGCGACAGTTTCAGGAAGCTTCGGCGAGCAATGTCGATGATGCCTACAATGCGCTAAAGAGCTATCTGATGCTGGTCGATCCGGGGCACGCCGAAGCGGGCCACCTGAACGATCAGCTGACGCGTTACTGGCGCGGCTGGCTGGAGAGCCATCGCGGCAACATGACGCGCGAGCAGATGATCCGCAGCGCCGAACGTCTGATGAGCTTTTACCTGGCGCAGCTCGCTGATCCGGCGTGGCCGCGCATCGAACCCAAGCTGGCGCTGGTCGACCAGGCGCGGGAAAATCTACGCCGGGTGGTACGCGGTATGCCTGCCCGCGAGCGGGTGTATGCCGAGATTCGTGCGCGCGCCAATACCCGCTATCCCGCACTGACGGTGGCGCGACTGGTAGGGGCGGCCGATCAGGCACTGGTCACGGGCAGCCACGTGGTGAACGGTGCCTACACCCGCGAAGCGTGGGAAAAATTCATCCAGCCAGCACTGCGTGAAGCGGCGACCCATGATCTGCAAAGTGCTGACTGGGTGCTGAAGACGGCAGCGCGCGATGACCTGACGCTAGAGGGCAGCCCGGAGCAGATTCAGAAGGGACTGAGCGATCTTTACCGTGCCGATTATGCGCGCGAGTGGCAGAAGTTCCTGCAGGGTGTAACCATCGCGCCGCTCAACGGCTTCGATGCTGCCGTAACGGCGATGAACCGGCTCGGTGATCCGCTGTCCTCGCCACTGGTGAAACTGCTCACGGCGATTGACCAGCAGACCAGCTGGGACAATCCCGCCATATCGAATGCGGAAATGAAGGAAGCGCAATCGGGCTTGCTGAACTGGTTTAAAAACGTGGTGCTGCGCCGCGCTCCCGCGCAGGTCAATATCAATCTGCCGCTCGAAGCGGGTACCGGCGAGCGACCACTGGGTGCGATTGGACGCGAGTTCTCCGGTGTGGCGCGCCTGCTGCGGCGAGGTGACAAGGACGCCTCGCTGATGCGTGCCTACATGGATGCTTTGTCACGGCTGCGCGGACGCCTCAATCAGCTTAAAAATCAGGGCGATCCCGGCCCCGGTGCGCGCCAGTTGATGCAGCAGACGCTGGAAGGCAGCGGCTCGGAACTGGCCGACGCCCTGCGCCTCGTTGACGAGCAGATGCTGACGGGGATGAGCGACGCGCAGAAACAGGCACTGCGGCCGATTCTGGTACGCCCGCTGATGCAGACTTTTGCCGTGCTGGTGGCACCGGTCGAGGCGGAAATCAACAAGACCTGGCTGGTGCAGGTGCTCGAGCCGTTCCGCCAGACGCTGGCCGATAAAGCACCGTTCACGCCGACGGCGCGGGTGGCGGCCGCTGATGCGGAGATTGCACGCGTGTTCGGGCCGGAGGGGGCGATCGCCAAGTTCAGTAGTAGCGCCATGGGCGCGCTGGTCCTGCGGCGCGGCGATCAGCTGGCGCCACGTACCTGGGCCGATATGGGCATCCATCTATCGCCGGCGATGGGCGCCCGCTTTGCGGGCTGGCTCGCTGCACCGGGCACGGCGGCCGCCACCAGCGAGGCGGCGCCTGCGCAAACCGTGTTCCAGTTGCAGCCCATGCCCGCTGCCGGTGTGATGGAATACACGATTGATATCGATGGCCAGCAACTGCGCTACCGGAACACAGCGCCGCAATGGGCTAACTTGGTGCATCCGGCGCCACAGGGCGTAGCGGGTGCACGTATCACTGCAGTGGCAATGGATGGCCGCAGCATCGAGGTGTTTAACGAAATCGGCCAGACTGGCCTGAAGCGCATGATCGACGCTGCCAGCAAACAGAAACGCGAAGGCGGTGTATTCGAGCTACGCTGGAGTATTGGTGCGCTGACTATCCCCGTCGCGCTGAAAATTATCAGTAGTCCCGAGAGTGCGCCGCCAGCGCCGAAGGAAACTGGTCTGCGCGGCCTGCAACTGCCGGAAACCATGGATTATGGGATGGTCGCGGGGCTTTCGACGGAATGCCGCCTGAAGCTGTCCGCAATTCGTCCCCGCACCCTGGGTCAAGCGGCCCGCATCGACGGTATAACCCCCGCCGCGCTTACC
>JAIELO010000039.1 GCA_019752915.1 Burkholderiaceae bacterium | reverse complement strand
CACATCAGATTGGCACGGGTGCTGTAATCGTCCGGTGCGGCAACGGCCTGCGGGGCGATCTCGATCAGGGTCTGCAGCAGACCTTCGGCGAAGCGGTCCTGCACCAGCGCTTGTACCGGATAGGTCAGGTACTGTTCGATGGTGTGCACATAGGCATCTACCAGACCATTCGCGACCTGTTTGGTCGGCAGGGTGAAGGTTTTGGATGGATCCAGTACGGAAAATTGCGGGAACAGCAGCGGGTTGCGGAACGGCAGCTTGGCCTGCGTCGCTTTGCGGGTGACCACGGCGCCGTTATTCATTTCCGAACCGGTGGCAGGCAAGGTCAGTACCGTGCCGATCGGCAGGGCGCGGCGGATATTGGCGCCGCCCTGTTCGGCGATTTCCCATGGTTCGCCATCGTAGAGTGCCGCGGCGGCGACAAATTTGCTACCGTCGATGACCGAGCCGCCACCGACGGCCAGCAGGAAGTCGAGCTTTTCAGCACGCACCAGCTGGACGGCGCGCATCAGCGTTTCGTAACTCGGGTTGGGTTCGATGCCGCCGAATTCGTGCACGCTGCGCTGGCCCAGTGCGCTACGCACTTCGGCCAGCGTGCCGGTTTTTTCAGCACTGGCACCACCGTACAGAATCAGTACCCGGGCGTTTTCGGGCACCAGCGTCGCCAGTTTGCCAACGGTATCGGCACCGAACACGATGCGGGTGGGATTGTGGAATTCGAAGTTCTTCATTTCTGCTTCCTTTTGTATTAGACCAGTCGTCTAGTTAGTCGTTCAAAAAAACGCGAGGGCGCTGTGCCTCGCGTTGCTTACGGATGTGTTGCGGGTGGTAACTGCAATAAGTCGAGGGTGCTGGTCCAGGCCGATTGCATGGCGCTGGCATCACGACGTAATTTGGTCAGCAGGGCGGCACCCAGCCACAGCTGATACAAGGTTTGCGCCATGCGCGCCGGCTCGCTCACCGGTGCCAGCGAGCCATCCGCCATGCCTTGCTCGATGGTGCGGGTGAGACGCTCGATGATGCGGCTGGTACCGTCGCGCAGAGCAGTGCGCATCGGTTCGGACATGTCTGCTACTTCGCTGCTGAGCTTGACCACCAGACAGCGGCAGCCGCAACTGGTCTCGCTGCTGTCGGCAAACCAGCTGGCCCAGTACGTCATCAGCGCCTCGGCGGCAGTTTTGCCGGGCCGGCTCAGCAGGGTATCCATGTCGACGCGGTACTGCTGCACGTAATCGGCCAGCAGCGCTTCGCCAAACAGTTCCTTGGATTTGAAGTAGTGGTAGAACGAGCCTTTCGGAACGTCAGCCGCCGTCAGGATCTCGTTCAGACCCACACCGGCAAAACCTTTGCGGGTGATGATGGCCTTCCCCTGATCGAGGATGTGCTGGCGGACGTCGGTGTATTCGGCTTTCATGGACTGCACTATAGCACAATTAGACCAGTCGTCTAGAGTTTTTTTTGAGGATGTGAATGATCGGAAAATTGCTTAGCGCGAACGTGCTTCTTCGCGGCGCTGGATCACGTAGGCCTTCAGATCGTCGAAGCTGATGTCGCCACGCTGGCGGGTGTCGATGTGGTCAAAATTGCGCTGGATGAAACCGAGCCCGGCTTTGGCGGCTTCTTCCCGGCTCAGGTTGCCGTTGCCATCCATGTCGGCGGCGTCGAAGCGCTTTTTCAGGCGTTGCAGCGCGCGGTAGTGCAGCAGTGCTTTGTCAGCGCCGTTTTTGTAGGGCAGGATTTCGTTCAGGGAGACCGGCGTGCTGGTCGGCGCCATGGGCTGGGCCAGCGCCGCAGCGGCGCAGCCTGTCAGTGCTGCCAGGGCAGCGAGGTGGTAAAGCGTTTGCATGGTGTCTCCCCCTGACGCCGCTTTATCGCCCGGCGCGTGGCATGTATAGCGCTACTGTGCCGCGATCAGGGGAATTAAGCAATCAAAGCCGCTGCTGCATTGCGGCAGTGTTGCTCTGTTGCATCGGCAGGAGGAAACCCTGTCATTTCAGCAGAATTGCTGTATTTGCAGGGTTTTTAGAGCGATTTAGTTATTTATGCCAGAAGCCCTCATGCGCTAGTCGGGCTTCGTCTTCGCGTAGCGGGCCGATCACGGTGGTGGGGCGCTGGCCGCGTGCAAACACCTCGCGGCAGGGCAGTGCCAGGGTCGGATTCTCGGGATCGCTGCCGGTCAGTGCCAGCAGGCTTGCTTCGGACATGCCATACACCACGCGGCCGACGCCGCTCCAGTAGGTGCCACCGGCGCACATCGCGCACGGCTCGGCATTGCTGTACAGCGTGGCGCTGGCCAGTTGCTGCGGGCTGAATTGCTGTGAGGCGAGGCGCAGCGCATTCATTTCCGCGTGGGCGGTGCGGTCGCTGCTGGAAGCATTGATGGCTTCGGCAATCACGTTGCCCTCGGCGTCGACCACCATGGCGGCAAACGGGTGGTGGCCCTGATCGCGCGAGCGCTGGGCCAGTGCCAGCACGCGGCTCAGAAAATGGTGATCCTGTTCGGTGGCGTCAGACATGCCGTCCTTTCTGAAGCGGGATGTGAGGAATGAGAACATCAGAGGCCGCCCGTGGTGCACAGCGGGCGGCAACGGTCAGGCTAGCTTACTTGGGGATGCTGCCTTCCACGCCTTGCACGTAGAAGTTCATCGACAGCAGATCCTTGAGTGGCACGGCAACCCCTGCAGGGTAGCGGATGGCGCCGGACTGATCCTTGATCGGACCGGTGAACGGGGCGAAGCTACCCGCCGTCAGCGCGGCTTTCTTCTCTTCGAAGACCTTGGCGGCTTCGGCTGGCACCACGCTATTCAGGCCGGACATTTTCACCATGCCTTCTTTCAGACCACCACGGAATTCACCGGTCTTCCAGCTACCGGCCAGCACCGCTTTGGCCGTTTCGGTGTAGTACGGCCCCCAGTTATTGGTGGCCGCCGTCAGGTGGGCTTTCGGGGCAAATTTGGACATGTCCGAATCCCAGCCGAAGGCATACACGCCTTTTTCCTGCGCTACCTGCAGGGTCGCTGGCGAGTCGGTGTTCTGTGCCATCACGTCTGCGCCTTGCGCGACCAGCGTTTCGGCAGCCTGACGTTCCTTGGCCGGGTCATACCAGGAGTTCACCCAGATCACTTTGGTTTTGATGGCCGGATTGACACTCTGCGCGCCGAGCGTGAAGGCGTTGATGTTACGGATCACTTCCGGCACCGGGAAGGACGCGATGAAGCCCAGCGTTTTGCTCTTGCTCATTTTGCCGGCGATTACGCCGTTCAGATAAGCGCCTTCGTACAAGCGGGTTTCATAGATGCCCAGATTTTTGCCGGTCTTGAAGCCGGTAGCGTGCATGAATACCACGCCCGGATTGGCCTTGGCCACTTTTTCGGTCGGGTTCATATAGCCGAACGAGGTGGTGAAAATCAGTTTGTTGCCTTCGGCGACCAGCTTGCGGATCACGCGCTCGGCGTCCGCACCTTCCGGCACGTTTTCCACATAAGTGGTTTTGACTTTGGCGCCCAGTTCTTTTTCCATGGCCAGACGGCCCTGATCGTGGGCATAGGTCCAGCCGGCATCGCCGACCGGGCCGACGTAGATAAAGCCGATTTTTAACGGTTCCGCGGCGAAGGCGGAGGCGGACAGGCCGAGTGCAGCTGCGCAGGTGGCAAGGGCCAGCAGGGTGCGACGATTCATCATACGGTTTCCTTAAAAAGTAAGCGTGGGATTAGACGGGTGTGCTCGTGCAGCAATCAGAAATGGTATTCGGCACGCACCATCGGCGTTTTGGCGGTAGCACCGGGGTTGTTGGTATCGGAGTTACCGAACTTGTTTTTCCAGTACTGGTATTCGATCCCGACCTTGAAGGTGTTTTTCGGTGCGCTGACGGCGGCGCTCATGTCGTACATGATCTGCATGTCGATATTGGTTTCGCGCGCCGTATCACCACCAAATTCGTTCTTGCCCTTGGTGCCGATGAAGTTGGCAAAGCCTTCGAACGAGAGCGGAATGCCGAAGTTGAACGGGATGCCCCAGGCAGCGGTCAGCATGGCATGGGTTTTATAGGTGTAGCGCGGCGTTTGTACGTGGCTGAAGGTGTTGTACGGCGCGTTACTTTCGCGCAGGGCCAGCAGGCTGACGTCGAGGAAGCCCGGTACATCGAACATCAGGGTCGGGCCGGCCACCAGCATGCGTTTTTTCGAGTTGTAACCGGCATCGGTTTTGGTGTTGTAGTCGAAACCGGCGGTGGCACCGACGCCGCGTACCGGACCGAAGGCCAGATTGGCGCCGCTGATCTTGCCCAGATCGAGGGTGTGGCGATACACGGCATAGGCTTCATGGGCGCCATCCTTGGCACCGGCCGAGGAAGGATCGGCTTCCGAGGACAGCAGGAAATCGACGCTGAAGAAGTTCTTGCCGTATTTGTAGCCGGAGACGCTGGTCAGGTTGAAGATGTTTTTGCTGATGTCCTGATTGTTAAACGGTTCGGCGTACTGGGTGCCGTAACGGTAGCTCAGCGAGGTGTCGCTCCAGTCGGCAGCTTGTGCGGCGCAGCTGCAGCTGACGAGAAGGGCGAGGGCGGTACGGCGGGCGAGTTGCGACATCGTGAAGCTCCATTCAGGTGATTAAAAAAGATAAAACGGTTTATACGGTATGGCGGTGCGACGGTAACTTTCAGTATTAGCTCTAGCAATTAGTGCGCCACCGGCGTCACGCCGCATTACAGCGCAAGCGCGGTGTACTAACAGCCGGCCAGTGCATCGGCCAGTCGGATCTTCTTTTCCTGCGGCCCCAGATGCAGGCGTGCTTCGATTTCCAGCAAGTGATGCTCGATCAGATGGGTTGCAGCGGCGACCTTGCCCTGCTCGATCAATGTGGCCAGATCTTCGTGTTCGGCGTTTTCGCACATGCTGGCGCCGGGTGGTTCATAGAGCGCGATGATCAGCGAGCAGCGCGACACCAGTTCCGCCATATAACGCTGTAGTACCTGATTGCCGGCCAGTTGCGCCAGCAGCAGGTGGAATTCGCCACCGAGCCGGATCCAGGCGGCGCGGTCGCCGCTGTGGCGGGCCTGATCTTCCGCTGCCAGCGCGGCGCGGATCTGGCCGATCGAGGCCGGTGTGGCGTGGCGGATCACCAGTGGGACG
>JAIELO010000112.1 GCA_019752915.1 Burkholderiaceae bacterium | reverse complement strand
GCCCGCGGAGTTGGACAGACTGCGCTGGCCCGGCAACCCTGCCGTGCCCGCTTCAAAGCGGCGCACCTGTTCGGCGATCGGCAGTAGCGGGTGAGCGGTGTCGTCAGCGTTGGCGAAGTGGGTCATCATGGTGATGCTGGCCACGCAGGGCATGGCGCTCAGCCGCGCATGGGCGGCGGCAAACGCGGCGGGCATGAAGCCCAGCCGGTTCATGCCGCTATTCATTTTCAGATGCAGGTCAAATCGCACGCCGCGCGCCGCCAGCTGTTCCTGCGCCGCTTCCAGCCATGCCAGTTGCTCGTTGCAATGCACGGCAGCCTGCAGATTGTGCTCGGCCATGGTGACGATGTCCTGCGCGTCAAAAAAACCTTCCAGCAGCAGAATCGGTTTGGTCCAGCCCAGTTCGCGCAGACGCACCGCGTAGTCAACTTCCACCAGCGCCAGCCCGTCAGCGTCGGCGAAGCCGCGCATGGCGCGCTCCAGACCGTGGCCGTAGCCATTCGCCTTGAGCACGCCCCAGGCGCGCGCACCCGGCGACTGCGCTTTGGCCAGTGCCAAGTTATGTTTCAGGGAATCAACGTGGATAGTAGCGAGTATCGGCCTAGGCATGGTCACAGAACGCAGAATCGGAGAAGCCCGTATTTTACCGTGTGCAGCCAGCTGCGCACGGTGCAATTCTTGGGGATACGAACAAAGCATGGTATAAAGCAAGCCAGATAAGTTTTCAGGCATCCGGTATGAAGCGTGGTTTCTACACCATCATGGCAGCGCAGTTCTTCTCCTCCCTGGCGGATAATGCGTTGCTGTTCGTTGCGATAGACTTGCTGGTCACCATGAAGTCGCCGGCGTGGATCACCCCGCTGCTCAAACTTTCGTTTACGCTGTTTTATGTGCTGTTGGCGGCTTTTGTCGGTGCATTCGCCGATTCTATGCCCAAGGGCAAGGTCATGTTCATCTCCAATCTGATCAAGGTTGGTGGCTGTCTTCTGATTTTTGCCGATGTCCATCCCCTGCTCGCCTATGCGCTGGTGGGCTTCGGCGCCGCCGTCTACTCGCCTGCCAAATACGGCATCCTCACTGAATTACTTCCCGCAGAGAAACTCGTCGCCGCCAATGGCTGGGTCGAGGGTCTGACCGTGCTGTCGATTATTTTCGGCACCGTGCTCGGTGGCAAACTGGTCGGCACGCAAGTCTCCGGTTTCCTGCTGGGCTTTGATCTGCCACTGATCGATACCGGCATCGACACCGCGCCCGAAGCGGCGCTGTGCGTGGTGGTCTTCATTTACGGTCTGGCGGCCCTGTTCAATACGCGCATTCCCGACACCGGTTGTGTGTACGGCCATCAGGAGCGCAATCCAATCCGCCTGATCAGCGATTTCGCCAACTGCTTCACCCTGCTGTGGAAAGACAAACTGGGCCAGATCTCGCTGGCTGTCACCACCCTGTTCTGGGGCGCCGCGCAAACCCTGCAATTTATCGTACTGGAATGGGCCAGCCGTACCCTGCACCTGAGCTATGAGCAGTCGACCAGTCTGGTGGGCGTGGTGGCAATCGGCGTGGCGCTGGGCGCCGTGCTGTCGGCGCGCTTTATCGTGCTGCGCAAATCGCTGGCGGTGATCCCGATGGGCATTGCCATGGGTGTGATCGTGATGAGCATGACGCTAGTGACCTCGGTCACCGTGGCCTATCCGCTGCTGATTCTGGTCGGCCTGCTGGGCGGCTTCTTCCTGGTGCCGATGAATGCCCTGCTGCAACACCGCGGACACGTGCTGATGAGCGCAGGTCACTCGATTGCCGTGCAGAATTTCAATGAAAACCTGTCGATCCTGACCATGCTGGCCGTGTATTCGCTGATGCTGCGTGCCCACCTGAATCTGAATGTGATCATCGTGCTGTTTGGTCTGTTCCTCGCCGGAACCATGCTGATCATCATGCGCAAACATCAGGCCAACCAGCGCGAGTTCGACTCGGTGGCCCTGATCGGCGAAGCCAAACACTGAGGCGCAGCGCGCAGCGCTGCAACTTCACCGCTTAGACCGGCAAGGCGCCACTCTGGCGCCGCTGCACGGCTAGCGCCGGCCACTGATCCGGTACGATAAATCCACGCCGCTGCTCCACCATCGCGTTCCCTCGCTGCTGCAGATGTGCCACCAGCACCGGCGTCGCCGATTGGGCCTGATGGTCGTCCAGCGCCTGCAATAACTCCACCAGATTGAGCAAGCTGGCTTCGCCAGCGCCGGCCAGCGGCATCTGCACAGGTGCCAGCCATGACAGGCGCGGCAGCATCACGAAACACTCGCCCTGCAGCGTGTCCGCTTGTGCGCGGGTGATCCAGTATCCATGGCAATGGGCGGACGAAATGCCTGACATTTGCGTGGCCGCGGAAGGCGGGTAAAACAGCCAGCCCTTGACCAGCGCCTGCGCCTGTGTCACCGGTAACGGCAACAGCGCCTGTGCAGCCGGATGGGTGGATAGTGCCAGTTGCTGGGTGAAGATCTTGCGCATCTTGGCGCCCAGCGTATCGGCCAGATTCGGGCCGATCAGACCACTGAAATCACCCGCCATGGCAGGGTCGAGCAGGTAGAACTTGGTGGCAAATTCGATATGCTGCAAGCTGCTGCCCTGCGCATCCCTGAGCAGGAAATCGAACTCGCCCACCGTGTCATTGCGCGCGGCGCGCACTTGCAAGCCGTGGGCATGCAGGCGTCCATGGGCGGCGAAATAGTAGGCCATCAGCTGTTCAGCATACAGTCCCAGCCGGGTGTGATGACGATTGCCGAGCGCCTGTAACAGCGGCTCCGGCTGCTGATCAAGTGCGTTCAGCCAGCCAACCAGTTCCGGCGTCAGCGGCCCTAGCGTGGCAATCCGCCCCTGCCATTCAGTGGCCGCTGGATCGAGCAAATCGGGGGCGTCGAGTAGCCACGCCAGCGCCCGCACATGGGGCTGGGATAGATGGCCCCAGCGCTGCGCAAACCCGGCCTGATAGGCATCCGAGCCAGCGGCGTCCGCGTCGGTGGCGGCGCCAGAGTGGCTAGTCACGCACCGACCTTGCCAGACACAGATCGGCCCAGGCCTTGGCCTTGTCTTCAGGACGCTGTAGCAGGTCTTGCGGGTGATAGGTGGCGACCACCGGCAATCCGGCGGCGCCATACGACAGCACCGCGCCACGGGCGGCTGCGCCAAGCATCAGGCCACGCGCAGCATGCTGGCCAAAGGTCAGTGCCAGCGTGGCGCCGGTCAGTGCCAGTTCGCGCTCCAGATACGGACGGCAGGCCAGCAACTCCTCGCCAGTTGGCGCCCGATCCAGTCCCTGTTCGTTGGCCGGACGACATTTGACCAGTGGCGTGACATACACGTCTGCCTCGACATCGAGGTCGATGGCCTTGAGCATATTGGCCAGTAACTGGCCGGCATCACCGGCCACCACTTGCCGTTCCTGCTCGTCCTGAAGCGATGGTGCGGCCACCAGCGCAATCGTGCGCGCCGACGGGCTACCGCGACCAGCAAGCGGGTGACGGCGGCTTTCGCACAGCGTGCAGCGGGTGCACTGGCTGATCGCCCTGCGCAAGGAAGGCCAGTCGAGCGAAGCAATCTCGGCGTCGGAGATAGGCGCTGCCGGCGCGGGTGCAGGAACGTCGTCAAACCATGCCGTATCGGTATCGGCATCGACATCGACATCGGCATCGGCATCGACATTGAGATCAGCATCAGACCGGCTTGCCGCTTCGGTCTGCGGCGTAGTACTGTCGGCCGCAACGTGCGACGGAATTGGCGGTGCTACCGGTGCCGGTGCAGTTGTATGCACTGGTGCCGGTGGCGGTGCAGGTGCGGGTGCGGGTGCGGGTGCGGGTGCCGAAACCGGCGTAGTTGATAGCGCCGGCGCCTCGGCCAGCACTTCGCCTGCATCGGGCGCGGCAGGACGCTGACGCAATTGCCACTGCACGCCCACGCCCATCTCGTCGAGGAAAATCGCCGACCGGCTATTCGTCACGTTCATAGGGTAAAGCGCATCACAAGTGCGTCCTCACGTTGCTGATTGGCGGCCGGGTAATAGCCCTTGCGCCGTCCGATATGCTTGAAACCATAGCGCTCGTAAATTTCCAGCGCCCGCGTATTCGATGGCCGTACTTCCAGCAGCATCGATTCCATGCCAAGTCCGCGCGCGCAGGCTACCGACTGATTCAACAGCAAACGCCCCAGTCCCTGCCCTTGCCGGTTCGCCGCAACGGCGACATTCAGCAAATGTGCCTCATCGACCACCGCCATCACCAGAAAATACCCCAGCAATTCGCCGTCGGGCGCGCGCAACACCCACGCCTGATAGCCACTGCGCAGCGAATCTTCAAAGTTCGCCAGACTCCACGGATGCGGATACACGCTCGCTTCGAGCGCCGCCACGTCCAGCAGATCGGCTGGCTGCATCGGTTCATACTGCAAGCGTGCCAGATCCCAGTGCGATGTCACGCCTTGCCCTCGGCCGCCACCTGTGCGGCATCGGCCGCCTCACTGGCTTTCACGACTGCCATCGCGGCCCGTTCGGCCTGCGTGTAGGCGATCTTGTTGCGCAGGTAGAGCGGCTGGGCATCCACCGCCGCGACAGTATTCCCTGCCGCCAGCGCCAGCGCCGCCAGCTGGGCAATCTGGCGCGCATGCGGCATCACGGCCGCATCGCCGCTAGCGCACAGCGTGCCGGCATAGGCATCGGCATACGCCGACAGGCCATTCCCGCAAGCGAGCGGACTGCCCTGCGGCTGCACGGCACCCGGCGCCGATAGCACGGGTGGCTGCACCGTGAGGGGCGCCGCGTCCTGATCGAAGCGGTACTGCGCCCAGTACACCTCGCCCATACGGGCATCGAGTACGGTCAGCACGTCACTGGCAGCATGCTGCTGGTGGCAGGCCAGCGCCATGGCATCGAGCGTCACCACCGGCACTACCGGCAGATTGGCGCCAAACGCCAGTCCTTGCGCGACGCCGCAGGCAGTGCGCACACCCGTAAACGAGCCGGGCCCGGAACCGTAGGCAATCGCATCACAGTCGCGCAGGCCGATGCCGGCTTCGGCCAGCAGCTCCTGTATCATCGGTAACACCGATTGCGAGTGGGTACGGACGCCGGACGAGTCGCGGCTAATCACCGAGCCATCCCGCAGCAGTGCGCAGGAGGCCAGTTCGGACGAGGTTTCAATGGCAAGAATAATAGGCATCCCCTATTT
>JAIELO010000287.1 GCA_019752915.1 Burkholderiaceae bacterium | reverse complement strand
CCAAGCTGCAAAAACTGCCGACTGGACGGTGGGGTGGTTGAATAGACAACTTGCACCTTTGATCATACGCGGTTTGCCTCCTGCCTGTGGAAATTCGGCCACGCCGCGGTGTGGTCATATCCGTGGGGCATCGAATATGGGAAAATGCCGTATGAATCAGGACTTACAAGACAAAATACTGGCCGTGACCCGCTGCGGCGTGGACCGGCATGAAGCCACCGGATTTTTCCGGGTTGCACTGGGGCTGTATTACCTGTCCGGCCTGATGACCAAGGAAACCCTGGATTTCAAGGCGCTGGACCGGCAATTCAACCGTTTCATCTATCACAGCATTGGCAAAGGCCACAGTATCACCAGCATCCTGCAGTACATGAGTGGCGAGAAAGTTGTGCCAGTGCTGGAGTCGCAGCGCTTTCTGCGGGCGTTTGGCGAATACTGCGCCGAAGTGCCGGTCGAAAATATTCCATTCCTGCTGGGTTTGAATCTGAGCGTGGCGAAAGATTTGTCGAAAATTGACGTGCGCGGCCCGGTGGCCGATTACATCGAACGCCAGCGCCAGTTGCGCGAAGCCGCCGAAGCGGCCGCCGCCGGAGCGTAGTCCGGCTAAGCGGCTAAGCGCCCACTGCCGGCTAGGCTAAACGGGAAAATCAGGCTATGCGCCGTATAATAGGCGCTTCCTTATTCTCGAGTTTGCTATGGCTTTCCACCACACTCCACTGGACCGTTTTATCTCTGGCGCCGACAAGGCGCTGCGCGTGATTACCGGCGTGGCGTCGGCGTCGCGTCCGACTCCGGCACGGCACATCGCCGAAGCTGAATTGAGCGATGCCGAGCGCCGTCATAGCGCCGGGCTGATGCGGGTCAATCATGTGGGGGAGGTCTGCGCGCAGGCCCTGTATAACTCGCAGAGCCGGTTTGCCAAGACGGCGGAAATCCGCGCCCAGTTCGAGCAGGCCGGACGCGAAGAAGAAGATCATCTGGCCTGGACTGCCGAGCGGCTAGGCGAGTTGCAGTCGCATATCAGCGTGCTCAATCCGCTGTTCTACGCCGGCGCGTATGCGCTGGGTACGGTGGCGGCGGTGCTGGGCGATGGCACCAGTCTGGGCTTTGTAGTGGAAACGGAGCGTCAGGTGGAAGCGCACCTGCTCAGTCATCTGGATCAATTGCCGGCGCAGGATGGCCGTTCGCGCGCCATTGTGGACCAGATGCGCATTGATGAAATCGAGCACGGTGCGGCCGCGCATGCACTTGGTGCCACGGCCACGCCGGCACCGGTGCAGGCAGTGATGGCGGTGATGGGCTAGGTGATGACCAGCACCGCTTACTACGTCTAGATCAGATCTAGATCAAGCTTCGATAATTTCGAAAGAGTGGCTCATGCTGGCGGTTTTGGCGAGCATGATCGAGGCCGAGCAATATTTCTCGTGCGACAGCTTTACGGCCCGTTCCACGGCTTCCGGTTTCAGATCCTTGCCGGTGACGGTGAAGTGGAAGTGGATGCTGGTGAAGACTTTCGGTTCGGTCTCGGCGCGTTCGGCTTTGAGCGTGCATTCGCAGCCGCGCACATCGGCGCGGCCTTTTTTCAGGATCAGCACCACGTCATAGGCCGAGCAGCCACCCGTGCCTAGCAATACCATTTCCATCGGACGCGGCGCCAGATTGTGACCGCCGCCTTCCGGGGCACCGTCCATGCTGACCAGATGGCCGGAACCGGTTTGCGCCAAAAAACTCATGCCCGAAGGGCCATTCCAGCTAACTTTGCATTCCATCATGCTCTCCGCGTGTAAAGGTTGGCCGTATTGTAATGGACTCCGGCGCCGGCAGCAGCGAGCGGGCGCGCCCAGCCCGGCAAGCCGCAGCCGGCCAGCATCTGGCCTTGACTCGGATCGGGAAATGCGCTTATACTTGTCGGCTTTCCGTTCGCTCAGGAAAGTAAATAAGAAGGCCGAGTCCGCTGAAGCAATGGCGGAACCACCATTTGAGCGTGTTTTATTATTTAGGAAGTCAACATGAAAACTTTTTCCGCAAAAGGACATGAAGTCCAGCGCGATTGGTTCGTGATTGACGCGACGGACAAAGTCCTCGGACGTGTTGCCAGCGAAGTGGCACTCCGACTGCGCGGCAAACACAAGCCAGAATTTACTCCTCACGTCGACACCGGCGATTACATCGTGATCGTTAACGCAGGCAAACTGCGCGTGACCGGCACCAAAGCAACCGAGAAGACCTACTACCGTCACTCGGGCTACCCAGGTGGCATCTATGAGACCAACTTCCTGAAAATGCAACAGCGTTTCCCAGGCCGTGCTCTGGAAAAAGCCGTTAAGGGTATGTTGCCAAAAGGCCCACTGGGCTACGCAATGATCAAGAAGCTGAAAGTGTACGCTGAAGGTTCGCACCCGCACGCTGCTCAGCAACCTAAAGCACTCGAAATCTAAGGAACTGACATGATCGGTAACTACAATTACGGCACCGGCCGTCGCAAGAGTGCAGTAGCTCGTGTGTTCATCAAAGTTGGCACTGGCCAAATCATCGTTAACGGCAAGCCAGCGTCGGAATACTTCTCGCGCGAAACCGGCCTGATGGTTATTCGTCAACCACTGGAACTGACCGGCAACGTTGAACGTTTCGACATCAAAGTCAACGTACACGGCGGCGGCGAGTCCGGCCAGGCAGGTGCAGTTCGTCACGGTATCACCCGCGCTCTGATCGACTACGATTCGGGCCTGAAGGGCGATCTGGCACGCGCTGGCTTCGTAACCCGCGATGCACGTGAAGTTGAACGTAAAAAAGTTGGTCTGCGCAAAGCACGTCGCGCAAAACAATTCTCGAAGCGTTAATTTTCACGCTCTGGTGCGCTGCTTGCAGCGCATCATCAAAAAAGCCGCCGGCCTTGTGTCGGGCGGCTTTTTTGCTATCTGGGCCGGTGCTTTGCGAGACACTGCGCTGCCCGTGCAGCCCTGCTAAAATGGGCGCCTTATTTTTCGCATTACCTTTCCGTATTACCTCATTCAAGGAACGAATATGATCAAAGTTGGCATCGTCGGTGGCACCGGATATACCGGAGTGGAATTGTTGCGCCTGCTGGCCGTCCATCCCGATGTGCAGCTGACCGCGATCACCTCGCGCAAGGAAGACGGTCTGCCGGTGGCGGACATGTTCCCGTCGCTGCGCGGGCGCGTCAATCTGGCGTTTTCGGCGCCGGACAAGGCTGACCTGCGCCAGTGCGACGTGGTGTTCTTCGCCACCCCGCACGGTGTGGCCATGGCGCAAGCGCCGGAACTGCTGGCCGCTGGCGTGAAAGTCATCGATCTGGCGGCCGATTTCCGCATCAAGGACCGCGCCGTGTTCGAACAATGGTACAAAATCGAGCACACCTGCCCGGAACTGCTGGAAGAGGCTGCTTACGGTCTGGCCGAGCTGAACCGTGATGCGATCAGCCAGGCACGTCTGGTGGCCAATCCCGGTTGCTACCCGACCACCATGCAGCTGGGCTACTATCCGCTGCTGAAAGCGGGCGTGATCGACGCCGCTGGCCTGATTGCCGACTGCAAATCGGGCGTGTCCGGCGCAGGCCGCAAGGCGGAAATCGGCACCCTGTTCTCGGAATCGAGCGACAACTTCAAAGCCTATGGCGTGGCCGGTCACCGTCACACCCCGGAAACCGTGGCACAGCTGCAGAAATTCAGCGCTACGCCGGTTGAGCTGGTGTTCACCCCGCATCTGGTACCGATGATCCGTGGCATGCACTCGACCCTGTACGCGCGCCTGACCCGCGAGATCAGCAACGAAGCCCTGCAAGCGCTGTTCGAAGAGCAATACAAGGATGAGCCATTCGTCGACGTGATGCCATTCGGCTCGCATCCGGAAACCCGCTCCACGCGCGGTTCCAACATGCTGCGTCTGGCGCTGCACCGTCCCGGCAATGGCAACACCGTGATCGTGCTGGTGGTGCAGGACAATCTGGTGAAAGGCGCTTCCGGTCAGGCCGTGCAGTGTATGAACCTGATGTTCGGTCTGGCAGAAGACACGGGCCTGAACCAGATCGCGCTGCTGCCTTAAATCAAAGGCGGCAGATCCGCGGCGGGTAGATTAGAAAGTCCCGTCCCCGCCTGCGGAAAGCCTGCCATGACAGAGATCGACAGCCTGATCGGCGAACAGATGCGTGTGGTCGGCCATCTGATGTTCCGTGGTGGCTTGCGTATCGATGGCGTGGTGATCGGCAATGTGGTGGCCGAAGCCGGACAGGAGAGTTTGCTCCTGATTGCCGGGCAGGGCCGGGTGGAAGGCGAGGTCTGCTGCGATCACCTGATCCTGAACGGCGAAATAAAAGGTTGCGTGATGTGCGCGCATTTGCTTGAAATGCAGCCGCATGCCTGTATCATCGGGGATGTCTGGTACCGCGTGCTGGAAATGCATGCTGGCGCTAGGGTGATAGGGAAAATGCACCCGTTGGAGAAGGCTGGTCGGGTGGCAGCGATTATGCGTCCGAGAGCATGATTTTTGCCAAAGGTCTATAATGGATCAAATTGATTTACGTAGGAGTCTGAAATGAACGCTGTCGCCGACGCACAAGATGTAATGCCAGCACCAATTATCTTCACCGATAGCGCGGCTGAAAAAGTCGCCCAACTGATCGAAGAAGAAGGCAATCCGGATTTGAAACTGCGCGTATTCGTACAGGGTGGCGGCTGCTCCGGCTTCCAGTACGGTTTTACGTTTGATGAAATCGTCAACGAAGACGACACCACTATGGTCAAAAACGGCGTCCAGCTGTTGATCGACTCGATGAGCTACCAGTATCTGGTTGGCGCCGAGATCGACTACAAGGACGACCTCGAAGGTGCCCAGTTCGTGATCAAGAACCCAACCGCCTCGTCCACCTGCGGCTGCGGTTCCTCGTTCTCGGTCTAAGAGTTCCAGTTACGCGCGCCGGCCTCAGCCGGCGATGCACAAACGGCGGCGCAACTCCGGTTGCTCCGCCGTTTTTTTCGCAAAAAGTTGGCAAAATAATTGGGGACGTAACGATATTAAAAAAATATCGTTACGTCCCCTATTATTTTGCCAATTGTTTGTCAGGCCGGGTAGAGGGCGCCGAGGATGCGTTCGCCACGGGCGCCCGTGACAGCAGGTAGGTTGCCAGCCAGACGGGCGCTGAAGCGCTGTCCCAGCCAGGCGAAGGCGAGCGCTTCAACGTGGTTGGGGGCGACGCCCAGCG
>JAIELO010000259.1 GCA_019752915.1 Burkholderiaceae bacterium | reverse complement strand
CGCTGACTTTGTGGCGCACGGTGTTGTCAAATTGCGACTGCAAAGGCAGCGTGGCATCGGTGACCAACTGGCCGCTCAGGGCAGTATTGCCGCCCAGCGCAGCGCTGTTATCGGCCGCCGTCAGTTGCAAACGGATGCTGCTATCGGTCACGCCGCTGAGCACCGCCACATCATCGGCACTGGCTGGCACGGCGCGGGTCCACAGAATGATGCTGTCGCTGTGCGGGTCGCCGGACGCCACGCTTTGCGGGAATTTCCACGCGCCGCTGGCGCCCGGCACGCTGTTGCTGACGCTGCCGCCGCAGGCACTCAGCCCTGCACCGGTGGCCACCGAGGCCGTCATAAAGCTGCCGAATTTGATGAATTGCCTTCTGTCCATGATCTCTCCGTGTACTGTTATTTTGGTTATAAGAAAGGAAATGTTATCAGTGGAAAATGACACTGGCGCGACAAAAAATCGAGGCTTCCCTCTAAGCCGCGCTCTGGTCACTGAGCGGCCAATGCGCGGCCACTGAGCAGTCACTGGCAGGCCGCTGCTGCGGTGGGAGCCGGTCAGCCTATGCTAAAATACTGCCCTCACCGCATACCAACGAACTTGCAAGCGGACCTGGCAACGCACAGGCAGCCGGATTGCAAGGAACACCGCCGAAGGAAGAGCAAACATGGCTGGACACAGTAAATGGGCCAATATCAAGCACAAGAAGGCTGCCACTGATGCAAAACGTGGCAAGATCTGGACCCGTCTGATCAAGGAAATCACCGTGGCTGCGCGCATGGGCGGCGGCGACATTCAAACCAATCCGCGCCTGCGTCTGGCGGTGGACAAGGCGGCCGACGCCAATATGCCGAAAGATAATGTGCAACGCGCGATCACCCGCGGCACCGGCGGCGAAGACGGCGCAGCCTACGAGGAAGTACGCTACGAAGGCTACGGCATCGGCGGCGCTGCCGTGATCGTCGACTGCATGACCGATAACCGCGTCCGCACGGTGGCTGAAGTGCGCAACGCCTTCAACAAAAACGGCGGCAATATGGGTAACGAAGGCTCGGTCGCCTTCATGTTCAAACACTGTGGCCAGTTCCTGTTCGCACCGGGCACCAACGAAGACGCGCTGATGGAAGTGGCGCTGGAAGCGGGCGCCGAAGATGTGGTGGCCGATGATGAAGGCGGCTTCGAAGTGCTGTGCGGCCCGCACGATTTCGCCACCGTCAAGGACGCGCTGGAAGCGGCCGGTTTCAAGGCCGAAGTGGCCGAGATCATCATGAAGCCTGCCACCGAAACCGTGTTCAGTGGCGACAACGCCGTCAAGATGCAGAAGCTGCTGGACGCGCTCGAAGCACTGGACGATGTGCAGGAAGTCTATTCCAACACGCTGATCGAAGACTGAGGACTTATGAAAATTTTGGTAGTCGGCTCTGGTGGCCGTGAACATGCACTGGCCTGGAAACTGGCCCAGTCCGAGCGCATCCAGATGGTCTACGTTGCTCCGGGCAATGGCGGCACTGCACGCGATAGCCGTCTGGTCAACGTCAACATCACCGATCTGCACGAACTGGCCAATTTCGTCGAACAGGAAAACATCGGCCTGACTGTGGTCGGTCCCGAGACCCCACTGGCTGGCGGCATCGTCAACCTGTTCCGCGCCCGTGGCCTGAAAGTGTTCGGCCCGACCAAGGAAGCTGCCCAGCTGGAGTCCTCGAAAGACTTCGCCAAGGCCTTCATGCAGCGTCACGGCATTCCGACTGCCCGCTACCAGACTTTCTCCGACGTCGCACAGGCGCACGCCTACATCGACGCCAACGGCGCACCGATCGTCATCAAGGCCGATGGTCTGGCTGCCGGTAAAGGCGTGGTGGTTGCGCTGTCGCTCGAAGAAGCGCACCGCGCGGTCGACGATATGCTGGCCGATAACCGCTTCGGCGACGCCGGTGCCCGCATCGTCATCGAAGAATTCCTGGCCGGCGAAGAAGCCAGCTTCATCGTCATGTGCGATGGCAAAAACGTGCTGCCGCTGGCCACCAGCCAGGATCACAAACGCCTCAAGGACAACGACGAAGGCCCGAACACGGGCGGCATGGGCGCTTACTCGCCTGCACCAATCGTCACGCCTGCCATGCACGCGCGCGTGATGCGCGAGATCATCAACCCGACCATCGCCGGTATGGCTAAAGATGGCATCGTGTTCACCGGCTTCCTGTACGCCGGCCTGATGATCGATGCTGCCGGCAATCCGCGCACGCTGGAATTCAACTGCCGCATGGGCGATCCGGAAACCCAGCCTATCATGTCGCGTCTGAAGACCGATCTGGTGGCAGTGATGGAACACGCCGTCAACGGCACGCTCGATCAGGTTGAACTGGAGTGGGATCGTCGCACCGCCGTGGGCGTGGTACTGGCCGCTGCCGGTTACCCTGACACCCCGCAAAAAGGCGCAGTGATCGACGGGATTCCGGCCGAAACGCCGGAAAGCGTCACCTTCCACGCCGGTACGGTGGAAAACGCTGGCCAGTTGCAGGTCAGCGGTGGCCGCGTACTGTGCGTGGTCGGTCTGGGCGACAGCATCAAGATGGCGCAGAAGCAGGCCTACGAAGTGGTCGATCAGATCAGCTTCGAGGGCATGCAGTGCCGTCGCGACATCGGCTGGCGCGGTCTGAAGCACTAAGCTGCAACGTTAAGCCCTAGCCTCAGCGGGAACAGTCGGCGCGGCAACGTGCCGACTGCGGGGCAATGGGTATCACAAAAACGCACAACAGGGTACAATCCACCCTCACTTTTTCAATTGTGCCGCTTTATGCCCTCCTCCCCGAATCCCGAAGCCGTCAAGGCTTACCTGCTCGATCTGCAAAACCGCATCGTTCAAGGGCTGGAGTCGGTGGACGGCCTGCCCTTCCTGCGCGATGCGTGGGACCGGCCGGAAGGCGGCGGCGGGATTTCCCGTCTGATTGAAGAAGGCCATGTGATCGAACGGGGCGGGGTGAATTTTTCCCACGTCACCGGCGCCAAACTGCCACCATCGGCGGCAGCTTCGCGCCCCGATCTGGGCGGCAAACCGTGGGAAGCCATGGGCGTTTCGCTGGTGATCCACCCGCGTAACCCGTATGCGCCGACGGTGCACATGAATGTACGCTTTTTCACCACCACCAATGCTGCCGGTGAGCCGGTCTGGTGGTTCGGTGGCGGCATGGATCTGACGCCGTACTACGGCAATGTGGACGATGCGAAGCACTTCCACCGCACTTGCGCCGATGCGCTGGCGCCCCATGGCGCTGCGCTGCACCCGCATTTCAAGAAATGGTGCGATGACTACTTCTACCTGAAGCACCGTCAGGAAGCGCGCGGCGTGGGCGGCGTGTTCTTCGATGATTACAACGAAGGCGGCTTCGAGGCCAGCTTCGCCATGATGCGCAGCGTCGGCGATGCCTTCCTCGCGGCCTACCAGCCGATACTCGAGCGTCGCAAGGCTACGCCGTATGGCGAGCGCGAACGCGATTTCCAGGCCTATCGCCGCGGCCGTTATGTCGAATTCAATCTGGTATTCGACCGTGGCACGCTGTTCGGCCTGCAGTCCGGTGGCCGTACCGAAGCGATCCTGATGTCGATGCCGCCGATCGTCAAATGGCGCTATCGCTGGGAACCCGAAGCCGGCTCGCCGGAAGCGGCGCTGTACAGCGACTTCCTGCCCCATCGCGACTGGCTCGCTGCGTGACGATGGCGTGCCGAATCGCACTGCTGGGAGGCAGCTACGATCCGGTGCATAACGGTCACGTCGCGCTCGGTGCCTATTTCGCCCGGCTGCTGCAAGCGGACCAGTTACGTGTGCTACCGGCCGGCCTACCATGGCAGAAAGCCAGCCTGCAGGCGACGCCGCTGCAGCGAACAGAAATGGCAGCGCTGGCGTTTCGCGGCGTGGCCGCCAGCGTAGTGATCGATCCGCAGGAGATCGAACGCAGCGCACAAGGCCAGCCGACTTACACGATCGATACCCTGCGCCAGATACGTGCCGAACAGGGCCCGGACGCTTCCATCAGCTTCATCATGGGCGCCGACCAGTTACAACGGCTCGCTAGCTGGCGCGAATGGCGGGTGCTGTTCGACTACGCGCATATCTGCGTAGCGACCCGCCCCGGCTATGACGTTGCCGCCGCCGGCTTACCGGCAGCGGTGGCCGAGGTGTTTTCCAGCCGTCTGGGAACGCCTGAACAAATCCGTAACACGCCGCACGGTCTGACTTATCTGGCACAGGACTTCGCGGTGGATATCTCTGCCACTGAATTACGTGCGGCATTACAACGGGGGGAAGCGGCAAACTCGCTTATCCCGCCGCTAGTGCTAGACTATATTGAACAACATAATCTCTACAAAAGCTAAATGGACATCAAAAAACTGCAAACCCTCGTCGTTGACGCCCTCGAAGACGTCAAGGCCCAAGATATCGCCCTGTTCGATACCACCCACCTGACTAGCCTGTTCGACCGCATCGCCATCGCGTCCGGTACCTCGAACCGCCAGACCAAAGCGCTGGCCGCTTCGGTACGCGACAAGGTCAAAGCTGCCGGCGGCGAAGTCTACGGCATGGAGGGTGAAGACACCGGTGAATGGGTACTGGTCGATCTGGGCGACATGATCGTCCACATCATGCAGGCACCAATCCGCGCTTACTACCGTCTGGAAGAAATCTGGGGCGACAAGCCAGTCAAACTGGGCGCCGCCAAGCGCAAGTCGACCAAAGAAGGCGAAGAAGCGGACGCACCGAAGAAAGTCAGCAGCCACCTGGCCGCCGGCAAGAAAGCGGTCGACGCCAGCCCGGTGATCGAAAAGAAAACCCCGGCCCGCAAAGCCGCTGCAGCCAAACCGGCTGCTGCGAAAAAACCGGCCGCCAAGAAAGCTGCTGCCGTACCAGTTGGCAAAACCATCAAGGTTGGCAAAACCAAATCGGCCGTAGCCGCTGCAGAAACCCTCAAAGCACTGCCACCGAAACGCAAAGTGGCCAAGCCGAAAGCCGACGAAGCACCGGTGAAAACCGTCATCAAGCGTATCAAAAAAGTCGCAGAGTAAGTCCGCATGCAGCTCATCATCGCTGCGGTCGGACACAAAATGCCGGCCTGGATCGAGGCCAGGCCGTTCATCACGTCATGGAAGAAGATGCGCTCCAGGACGAGGCGGCGCTCGGAGTCCCGCCTGTCCTTGAGGGTGACGAGGACAAACCTCTCGTCCTGGACGGC
>JAIELO010000264.1 GCA_019752915.1 Burkholderiaceae bacterium | reverse complement strand
GACTTGAGCTTTTCCACCCATTCGCGCTGCTGCTGTTCTTCCTGCCCCACCACGGCGTCGGCCACATCGGTTTTCCACGCCAGCAACTGGCGTAACCAGGCAATCTTCTCGTCGTATTTCTGACCGGCGAAATTGGAGCCACCCTCTTCCTTGTAACGCCAGTGCGCCGCCACGCCATATTCGGCAAAGTTATGCATTTCCTGCGTGCGGATCTGCACCTCCAGCGGGCGGCCATCTTCGGCCGTCACCACCGTGTGCAGCGACTGGTAACCATTCGGTTTCGGGCGCGAGATATAGTCGTCGAATTCTTTCGGGATCGGCGTCCAGATATTGTGCACCACGCCCAGCACCGTGTAGCAAGTCTTGACGTCGGCCACGATCACGCGAAAGGCACGCACATCGTACAGATCGGTGAAGTCAAGCTCCTTGCCTTTCATCTTGTTCCAGATGGAATAGATGTGCTTGGGTCGGCCGAACACATCGGCCTGAATGCCGGCACCCGCCATCTCCGCCTGCAAACGGGCAATCGCCGAGGTCACGAAGCCTTCGCGCATCATGCGCTTTTCTTCCAGCATCTTGGCGATGCGCTTGTAGGCATCCGGCTCGATGAAGCGGAACGACAGATCTTCGAGCTCCCATTTCAGCTGCCAGATCCCCAGCCGGTTGGCCAGTGGCGCATACAGATCGAGGGTCTCGCGGCCATACGCACAGGTCATCTCGTCGAAGCGCTTGATTTCGGCGAAATAGCGCAAAGTGGTGACGCACGACGCCAGCCGTACCAGCACCACGCGCATATCCGAGGCCATCGCCAGCAGCATCTTGCGCAGGGTTTCCACCTGTGCCACCGCCAGTTGCGCGGCGTTACGACCGCGCCCTGCGGCGCCTTGCGGCGTCTGGCTCTGGGTCAGTTCGCGCAAGCGGATCAGCTGACGCACCCCGGAAGCCAGATCACAGACATCCTTACCGAAGCGCGGTTCGATCAATGGCGCCTGCGCAGGATCAAGCAAGGTCAGTTCAAACATCAGCCCGGCGATGCGGGTTTCGACGTCGGTACGCATAAAGGCCAGCGTACTGGCCACGCCCACGGCGAAATCGAAAGCGCTCTGACCGCTGCTGCACAGGCGCTCGGCATACGCCTGACCGGCGTGATCGAGTGCCGCCAGCATGCGCGCGCCGTCATCAACCGACAGCCCCTGCACCAGTTGCTCTGAAGTGACGCTGGTAATGGCGGTAGTGGAAACCATGGGACTCCTAGCGCTGCGCGGCGACGACGACGATTTCCACGCGCCAGTCAGGATCGGCCAGCAAGGCTTGCACCGTGGCACGCGGCGGCGTGTGACCGTTGGCCACCCAGTCATCCCAGACCTGATTCATACCGGCGAAATCGGCCAGATCGGCCAGATAGATCTGGCAGCTCAGAATGCAGCTCTTGTCGCTACCGGCTTCGGCCAGCAAGCGATCGATATGCCCCAGCACTTCGCGGGTCTGGCCCTGAATGTCGAGCGTCTTGTCGTCGGCGATCTGGCCGGCCAGATACACGGTACCGTTATGAATCGCCACTTCGGACAGGCGTTTACCTACATGCAGTCGTTTAATTTCCATACTTTTCTTCTTGAATAATGCGCAGATTGCGCTTGAATACGCGGCGTCCTGCCCTGCTCAACTATGCCTTCAGGAACTGTCGCACAATGGCGATCTGGTCCTCGTGCAGGAAGGTCGGCGCATGGCCGACGCCGGGAATTTCCACCAGTTGTGCGCGTGGACCGCGCTGACTCATCTCGTGCGCCGTTTCCGGCGACAACAGATCGGATTCTGCGCCACGCACCAACAAGGTGTCGCAGCGGATCGCGTCGTAGGCCATCCACAAAGCCGCCTGATCGGCTTCGGCCGACTCTGGCGTGGCAGAACGGAACGGCTGGGCCAGCCCCATATCGTAGTGGCGCACCCACTGACCGTCTTTATCCTGACGCAAGACGTCAGCGGCCAGTTTGTGCCACTCGGCGTCCGTGTGCGGGCCGAAGGTCAGCGACACGTCACGAATGAACTGGGCGGCTTCGGCAAAGCTGTCAAAGCGCATGTCCTGACCGATGTAGTCGCCAATGCGCTGCAGCGCGGCCGGCGCCAGTACCGGGCCGATATCGTTGAGGATCAGTTTGCGGATCGGATTACCGGGCAGCGAGGCCAGACCGAGGCCGATCAAGCCGCCCATCGAGGTACCGAACCAGTCCACGCTGGCCGTACCATGATCGGGTAAAACGCGCGCCAGCAAGGTCACCAGGTCGCTAACATACTGGGGAATCCGGTACAACTGGGGATTGAGCAGGCGGCCGGAACGGCCACGGCCCACGATATCGGGGCAGATCACCCGGTAATCGCCAGCCAGCGCCTGCGCCATGGCATCAAAGTCGTCGGAAACGCGGGTCACGCCGTGCACGCACAACAACACGCGCGGGTTATCGGCGTCGCCCCATTCCTTGTAGGCCATGGTGTGCAATCCCGCCATCGAGAGGCACTGAACAGACTTTATTTTCGCTTCGAACATGCGGCTTCCTTGGTGAACTCGATTCGATTTATGTAATGATGTTTCGAATTAACATTTTACTGGGCAATGCGCTTAAAATCCTACACAAGTGTAGCGCAGCACGACTTTAATCTCCAAACCTGCAGAGGACCTATGGCAAACAAGACTTTGAGCGGTAAAACGGCACTGGTGACCGGTTCCACTTCCGGTATCGGGCTCGGTATCGCCCGCACCCTGGCAGCGGAAGGCGCCAACGTACTCCTGAACGGCTTTGGCGATGCGGGCGAAATCGCCCAACTGCAAAGCGATCTGGCCGCCGAATTCGGCGTACAAGTGTCGTATCACAATGCCGACATGTCGAAAGCGAGCCAGATTGAAGCGATGATGAGCTATGCCACCGAACATTTCGGCGGCGTCGACATTCTGGTCAACAATGCCGGCATCCAGCATGTGGCCAGCGTGGAAGACTTCCCGGTTGAAAAATGGGACGCCATCATCGCCATCAACCTGACCTCGGCCTTCCACACCACCCGCCTCGCGCTGCCGCGCATGCGTGCCAACAACTGGGGCCGCATCATCAATCTGGCCTCGGTACATGGTCTGGTCGCTTCAGCCGGCAAATCGGCGTATGTCGCAGCCAAGCATGGCCTGATCGGCCTGACCAAGACCACCGCACTGGAAACGGCCACCACCGGCATTACCGTCAACGCCATCTGCCCCGGTTTTGTGCTCACGCCGCTGGTGCAGAAACAGGTCGACGACCGCGCCGCCAAAGACGGCATCAGCAATGCCGAAGCGAAACAGGCGCTGCTGGCGGACAAACAGCCCTCGCACGAATTCGTCACGCCGGAAGAACTCGGCGCCATGGCCGTGTTCCTGTGCAGCGATGCCGCGCGTCAGGTGCGCGGAGTGGCCTGGAATATGGACGGCGGCTGGGTCGCCCAGTAAGCCCGGCTTAGCAGCGGGCCAGTGCAAGGCTGGCCCGTGGTGCACCTTATCCGCCCCGGACGGAACGCTGCACACAGGCCGGTTTGCTGCACCGCACTACGTGTTATCCCCCAGCGTCACGCGGTTTTCCACAATAGTGATGACAGTTATTTTCACCGATGATGACCTCCTAACCTTGAAGTCTGGAGACCGCTGTGAAAAAACCGTTCTACAAAATTCTCTACGTGCAGGTGCTGTTCGCGATTGCGTGCGGCATTTTGCTCGGCATGTTCTACCCTTCCAATGGCGTGGCCATGAAGCCGCTCGGCGATGGCTTTATCCGACTGATCAAAATGATCATCGCGCCGGTGATTTTCTGCACCGTGGTGTCCGGTATTGCCGGCATGCAGGACGTCAAGAAAATCGGCCGCGTCGGCGGCAAGGCGCTGTTGTACTTCGAAGTGGTGTCCACCTTCGCGCTGGTGATTGGCCTGTTTGTGGCCAACATCTTCCGTCCGGGTGCCGGCTTTAACGCCGATCCCGCCACGCTCGACACCAAATCGATTGCCGAATTCACGGAAAAGGCCAAACACCAGTCGACCATCGATTTCGTGATGAACATCATCCCGAACACCGTCGTCGATGCGTTTGCCAAGGGCGATATTCTGCAAGTGCTGCTGATCGCGATTCTGTTCGGTTTCTCGCTGTCCCTGCTGGGCGAACGCGGCAAGCCGGTGACCAAACTGATCGACGAGCTGGCCTCGGCCATCTTCGGCGTGGTGGGCATCGTGATGAAGGTCGCACCGATCGGCGCGTTTGGCGCGATGGCCTTCACCATCGGCAAATACGGCATCGCTTCGCTGAAACCGCTGGCCGCCCTGATGGGTTGCTTCTACCTGACCTGCGCCGTGTTCATCTTCGTGGTGCTGGGTACGATTGCCCGCCTGACCGGTTTCTCGATCTTCAAATTCGTGCGCTATATCCGTGAAGAACTGCTGATCGTGCTGGGCACGAGCTCGTCCGAAAGCGCCCTGCCTTCGCTGATTACCAAGCTGGAGCGACTGGGTTGCTCGAAATCGGTGGTCGGTCTGGTGGTGCCAACCGGTTACTCGTTCAATCTGGACGGCACCAACATCTACATGACCATGGCTGCCCTGTTCGTCGCGCAGGCCACCAATACCGACCTGACGCTGACGCAGGAGCTGACCATTCTCGGCGTCGCCATGCTGACCTCGAAAGGCGCTTCCGGCATCACCGGTGCCGGCTTCATCACCTTAGCAGCCACGCTGGCCGTCGTACCGACCATTCCGGTGGCTGGCATGGCGCTGATTCTGGGCATCGACCGCTTCATGAGCGAATGCCGTGCGCTGACCAACTTCATCGGTAACGGTGTCGCCACGCTGGTGGTGTCGAACTGGGAAAAAGAACTGGACCACGATACCTTGCACAAAGAACTGAACAATCCAGGTTCGACCGTGACGGATCCGGATCTGCTGCCGCTGCACCGCGCCCACTAAGTCGCACTGCTGCAACAAAAAGAGCACGCCTAGGCGTGCTCTTTTTTATTCCCGCACCGTCCTGCAGCGCTCGCCGCAGGACCGGTCAAGTGCCTTACACGCCCGACACATCGAGCGTGACGCCGGTGGCAGCCTGAATCTGCTCCTTGCTCACACCCGGTGCCAGTTCGATCAGTTTCAGACCAGTGGCGCTCACTTCCATGACGCCCAGATCGGTAATCACCAGATCCACCACACCGACACCAGTCAACGGCAGATCGCACTGCTTGAGCAGTTTGT
>JAIELO010000364.1 GCA_019752915.1 Burkholderiaceae bacterium | reverse complement strand
CAGCGCCGTCACGTTATCGCCTAGCGGACCACCAGCCGTCAGTGCCGCCTGCAGCAGCGCCGGCACCGCCCGCACCACTGGCTGGCCATGCAGACCTGCGGCGATTTCATGGTCCGGCAGCATAGACCACAAACCGTCCGAGCACAACATCAGCTGATCACCCGCCTGCAGCACGCCCTGCCCCAGTTCCACGCGCGGCAGGCTATCGGCGCCGAGGCAGTTATACAGCTTGTTGCGATCCGGATGGGTGTACCGCTCGGCGGGCTGTGCGCGTCCTTGCGCAATCAGGCTTTCGATATGCGAATGGTCACGCGTGCGCGCCAGTAGCTGGCCGCCACGCAGCCAGTACAGTCGCGAATCACCGCAGTGCGCCCACACGGCAGTATTGTGCTGTACCAGCGCCACCACGATGGTGGTGCGCGGTGTTTCACTGAGCCCCTGTTTCTGACGCTGCTGGTGGATCGCTTCATGGGCGGCCAGAATGGCGCGCTGCAAAAACTGTTCGGGCTTTTTCACATACGGCGTGGCCTGCTGCTGGAACAGTTGCGAGATGGTCTGCACGGCGACGCTGGCAGCCACTTCGCCATACAGATGACCGCCCATGCCGTCGGCCAGCACCAGCAACAGTGCATCGCGGGTGTAGCTATACCCCATGCGGTCCTGATTGAGCCGGCGTCCGCCGATATGGCTTTCCTGATATACGGAGAATTGCATGCCTGTCCTGTCTTATCCTGTGCTGGCGGGGCGCTCACTGGCGGGTTGCCGGCGGGTCGCGTGGCGACTCGCTCCCGGCCACGGTCGTCGCCACATTGCCGCCCCTCGTACTGGCAACGGCGCCGGCACTGGCGTTCGCGGCGCCGTGCCCCAGCCAGCGCCGTAGCGCCTGCGGCAGCGCCGCACGCAGCCGCGCCAGCATTCGCGCTGGAATTCCCTCTGCTTGCTGCGCTGCCAAAACCGGTGGCAGGACGGCCAGCGAGAGCGGCAGCGCCGCCAGAACTTTCTGCAGCGCGAACAGGCTTTGCGGGCGTTCCAGTGGCTCCAGCACCAGGCACCAGCGCACCAGTTGCAGCAGCTCCGCCGAGTACTGCCCCTGCAACTGCACGAAATGGGCCGCCATTTTATCGTCGCTGCGGCGCTGGTCGGCCGGTTGCGGCGGCGCACCCACCATGCAGGCAAAAATCGCCGCACCGATGCTGTAGATATCCGACCACGGCCCCAGCCCGCCCGTTTTATCGTATAGCTCCGGCGCGGCGTAGCCGGGCGTGTACATCGGCGTCAGGGTCGGCAGGTCCTGATTCAGGGTCTGGCGCGCCGCACCAAAATCGAGCAGCATCGGCGAACCATCGGTACGCAGATAGATATTGGCCGGTTTCAGATCCAGATGCAGCAGCTTCTGGGCATGCACCGTGCGCAGCCCTTTCAGCAGCTGCACAAACACGCTGCGGATGAAGGCCTCGCCGACCCGGCTATTGCGGCTGCGCTGGCGCGCGATGTAGTCCTGCAGCGTGTCGCCCGACTCGTAGGCCATCACCATGTACACCGTTTCGTGGGCGCGGAAGAAGTTACGCACGCTGACCACGTTGGGATGGTGGATACCGGCCAGCGCGCGCGCCTCGTCGAAGAAGCATTTCAGGCCAGTGCGGAAGGCTGGCAGGTCGGCCGGCGCCACTGTCGGCAACAGCTGGCCCGGCAGGCGCTGCACCAGCGCCGCCGGCAGATATTCCTTGATCGCCACGGCCGCCCCGTCGCCATCGTAGGCCAGGTAAACAATACTGAACCCACCCGACGCAATTTTCTTTACAATGCGATATCCAGCAATTTCCAGACCATCCGGTAGGGGGGCGTTGTTTTGTGCTGCCATAGGACTCCTCGCCTGAACCCGCCGATTGTGTGGATAAATCACTGTTTTGTAAAGATTTAACCGGGGACATCCTTTGAGCATTTCCAGTATGACGGGCTACGCGGTCGCCACCAGCGAAAGTGCTGCGGGTACACTGACCATCGAAATCAAGAGCGTCAACTCGCGCTTTCTCGACCTGCAGTTTCGAATAAACGACGATTTGCGCGCACTGGAGCCGGATTTACGCGCAGCGATCATGGCCGCCATCACGCGCGGCAAAGTCGAACTGCGCCTCAGTTTCGGTCGCAAAGCCGCCCATGCCGGCGCGCAGGCGCTCAACCTGCCCCTGCTGACTGAGTTACAACGCCTGCAAAGCGAAGTCAGCAACCACTTCCCCGCCGCCCCCACCATGTCGGTTGCCGAACTGCTGCGCTGGCCCGGCGTGATCGAAGAGGCGGAAATCGGTCAGGAATCGCTGCAGGCCGATGTGTCCACTCTGATGACGCGTACCGTGGCAGCCTTCGTGACCAGCCGCCAGCGCGAAGGCGCGGCGCTGGAAACCATGCTGACGGCGCGCATCGAAGCCATGGAAGCCATCGTCAAACGCATTACCCCGCTGATTCCGCAAGTCGTAGCGGCATTCCAGCAGAAAGCCATCGAACGCATGCAGGACGCGCTAGGGCTGGCCTGTCAGGGCTCGAATTCGGCCCTGTCGCGTCAGGATGCACTGGAACGCATCCGTCAGGAAGTGATCCTGTACGGCATCCGCATCGACGTCGCGGAAGAACTGGGCCGCTTGTCGGCGCACCTGAACGAAACCCGCCACATCCTGAAAAAAGGCGGTCAGGTCGGCAAACGTCTGGACTTCATGATGCAGGAACTGAACCGCGAAGCCAACACGCTGGGTGCCAAAGCCTCCGTCAAGGGACTGGCCGACGCCTCGATGGAACTGAAGCTGCTGATTGAACAGATGCGCGAACAGGTGCAGAACCTCGAGTAAGCGCGTCCTACTGGCCTGCACGGGGCAGCGGATCGGCCCAGTTCCCCTGCAGCGTCGGCCATCCCATCGTTTGCGAAGAGGAGTGTTCCATGCGCCACCTGATCACCGCCGGCCTCACGATTGCCGGCCTTGCTAGCTACTACTTTGGTTTGTCTTCCGGTTCGGGCATCTGCTTTATCGCCGCAGCCGTGTTTGAAATCGTGCTGGCCAAGCGGCTAAGCCACCGGCCGCTGCCTTAAGACCGACGGGGGACGTCAATGATGGGAAGCTCGGTGCGCTGCTGGAGCATGATTTTAGCGCTGCTCGCAGCGTCAGCGTCGGCTCAGGAGCTCACCGATCCCCCACTCCACCCGTACAACGGTGAGCCGTTACTGCGCAGCGATGGCGCTTTTCTGGTCTATCTGGCGCAAGCAAAAGTCCGCAACATCCTCGACCCAGATGGGGATGAAACCCGCCCACTGCGCAACGCGGAAGCGCGCGATAGCGGCCTTGCAGTGGCGCTGGCGCGTGCATGGAAACGCGACGTCATCACCGATGGCATCGCCGCAACAAAGACCATGCTGATCGCATGTCAGCGCGAGACCTCGGTGGTGCTCACCACCGCACTGATGCGCAGCGATCCCCAGCAAGCACATTGTTTCAGGTTTTAAACTTCGCTCTCAAGCCCTGCAAAATTGCCAGCATTACAGAATCGTAGGAAAGAAATGATCAAGCCGCCTCTATTCAGCATCAGCACGCATCGTGACGCTCTCGATATCACACTGATTCACCGTTTCCTGACGCAGGACTCCGGCTGGGCACGCGGCATCCCGCGTGCCACGGTCGAGCGATCGATTGAACACTCACTGTGTTTCGGTGGCTATATCGATGGCGCGCAGGTGGCGTTCGCTCGGGTTATTTCCGACTATGCGACCTTTGCCAATCTGGTGGATGTGTTTGTGCTGCCGGAATTTCGCGGCCACGGTTACAGCAAGGCGCTGATCGAAGCGGTGCTGGCGCACCCGCAATTACAAGGGCTACGGCGATTTACGCTGGCCACGGCCGACGCGCACGGCCTGTACGCGGAGTTTGGTTTTGTCGCACCACTCAAACCGCAATCACTGATGGAACGCTATTTCCCGAAAATTTACGAAGCGGGTATGTCCTGACTTGCGCCGCGTCCGGCCACTGCCACCGGCTATCGTCCATCGCCGCGTTCGCTGTACAATTTTAACTTCTTAACAATCAAGGCAAAATGAACATGATTTCCGATATCTCGCCGCTGCTGATTCCCATCATGGCTCTTCTGACGCCGATTGTGGGGATCATTGCCTGGACCGTCATCAAAGTGACGCGCCTGAACTTACTGCATGAAACCATCCGCCACCTGAGTGCAAGCGGCCAGACCATTCCTCCCGAATTACTGGCAGAGGTGGTCGGTCGCAAGTAAGCCTCCTCAGAGGTTCATGTCCAGCCCGATCATTCTGCTCACGGCCAGGGTCAGCTGCACCAGCCCCACCAGCGCTAGCACGAAAACGACGGCGACCATGCTGGCGGTACGCAACAACGCGCGCCGATCCCTGACCTTGCCCTTCTTGCCTTGATCGTAGTGCCACTTGATGGCGTAGAACATGCCGATACCAAGCACGACAAGCTTGAAGATAACCAGGCCTATAGGGATCCAATCCATCATTTTCAGTATTTCCACGCCATGACTCGGCAGTATCGGTTATGAGGCGCACGACCTCGAAGCGCTGCTTGCGCAGCTTCATTGATTGTTCCCGCCATTCCACCGCACCTCTGGCGCAGTAAGCATTCCGGATGCCGAGGCGGGTCAGCAAAGGTCAGCGTCTGCCATGCAAAGATGGCATTGCGATAGCTTCGCCCACATACTACTTGAAAGCGATTTCCATACATTGAGACAAAATGTCCCAGTTGGTCGCCATACAACATAACAAATTGCCGCGCTAGTTGCCGGGATCGACAGCGCGCTGAAGCCGGGCGAGCGGCTAGCAAGCGGATGCGTGGCAATTCCCTCTGCAAACAGGGGATTGCCTTGCTCAATTGAAAAAATGCGCATATTCTCCTATGAGAGATTGCACACAATCATTAGGGTGATAGCCGCGACATGACTTTGACTTTTGCGAATCCGTTCCGTCGGCGAGCGCGCCAACCCGGAGCGATCAGCGGGCCGCCATCGCGGTTTGTCATGGCCGTTATCATCATCAATCTGCTAGTATTTCTGGGCGCTTCCGCGTATCTCCGGCATTCCCTGCAGGCGCTGGACGCGCGCGCCGCCAATGACGCAGAAAACCTCACCAAGCTGACCGCGAAAAATATCGAAGGCCAGATTGCAAGGGTGGATCTGGCAATCCGTATGGTGATTGCAGAAATCGAAAACAGCGCTACGGCGAACATTGCCGAGC
>JAIELO010000155.1 GCA_019752915.1 Burkholderiaceae bacterium | reverse complement strand
GCGGCAGGCGATGTGCAGGACCAGATCTACCGTCAGGCGATCACCAGTGCGGGCAGTGGCTGTATGGCCGCACTCGACGCGCAGCGTTATCTGGAACAGCTATAAATCGGGGGGGCGGCGCGGCCGCCCCTGCTGCGCCTGCGTCGAACCCTTACCTTTTGGTAGGTTCTTACCAAGTCTTGGAAAGTCCCTTACACTCACAGTTCAGCTTGCCAATTCACAGGAGGAAATGATGACGAAAACTGTAGTGGTCTACTATTCCGGCTACGGCCACACCAAACGGGTCGCCGAATATGTACGCGACGGCGCCGACGCCACCCTGCTGGCCATCGATGCCGAAGGCAATCTGCCGGAAGGCGGCTGGGAGCTGCTGGCCGCCGCCGATGCCATCATCTTCGGCACGCCGACCTACATGGGCAACGCAGCATGGCAATTCAAGAAGTTTGCCGATACCAGTTCCAAGGTCTGGTTCACCCGTGGCTGGCAGGACAAAGTATTCGGTGGCTTCACCAACAGCGCCAGCTTCAACGGCGACAAAGCCGTCACCATGATCGCGCTGCAGACGCTGGCCTCGCAACACGGTGGTATCTGGGTCAGCCTCGGCCTGATGCCAGCGAACAGCAAAGCGGCCCAGCGTACCGACATCAACAATCTGGGCGGCTCGGTGGGGCTGCTGGTGCAATCGCCTGCCGATGCCAGTGCCGACGAGATCCCGCAAGGCGACCTCGATACCGCCAAGGCCTACGGCAAGCGTGTCGCCAGCATTGCTGCACGCCTCGCCTGATCAGGCCTCTCTGGAGCGCAGCGGATGTTCCGCTGCGCTCCAGAATTCAGCGCGGGCAAGTGCCTCACTTGCCATGAATTAGGCTGTAGGCAAGCTCGGGCACAAAACTACCTGCCGGTCCGGCACAGCCGTCGGATTCGCCCGGCGCCTTGATCCACAGATGCATCTCGGGCTGGCTACCGGCACTGTTGATGCGTGGCGACAGACCGAGTTTGCGTCCCGCCGCATCACACCACTGCTTGCCATTCGGCCCGGCGCCGTTACGGCTGGTGTCGACCACGAAGGGCTTACGCCAGCCCACCATCGCCTGCAGCGCCTCACCGACTGCCACACCATAGGCGAGGCTCTCGCTCTCACTACGGTAATTGGAGACATTGAGCGAAAAGCCCTGGGCGCTGGCGACACCGGCCAGCAGCAAGCGTCTGGCGGCCTCGTCTGGTTTCAGCCAGTCGCTATTGCCGATGTCGATATACAGCAAAGTACGCGGCGCCAGATCGTAGAACTGCTGCACGGCATACTGAAATAACTGCATGCGGGCAGCCTTGCCGGGAACATCGAGACAATCGAGCTGGGGCAATGCATCGGGCTCCAGTATCACGATGGCGGGGCCATCGCCGATGGCTCGCGCAAAGCTGGTGATCCAGTTCTGATAGGCGCTCGTGCTGGTTTCACCGCCAGCACTATGCTGGCCGCAATCGCGGTCAGGAATATTGTAAGCCACCATCAGCGGGGTACGACGCGCTTGCGCCGCCGCCTGCATATGCTGCCCCACGGCAGCGCCAATCTCGCCGCTCCAGCCGCCGAACCAGCGTGCGCCGGGCTGGCTGGCAATGTGGCGGGCAATGTCCGCAGCACGGCCATCGTCAGGATGGGCACGCACCCAGGCGGCCGCACTCGATTGCGGGTCCACATACAGACCGGGGAAGGCGGACGTGGCCGGTTCCGGTTTCGGCGGGTCTTCGGCGTGGGCCGGCTGGCTGGCTAGTACCCAGCACGCCAGCGCGACCGACTTGATCAGAGGTTTCAAAGTCTGCTCCATAGTTTTAACGTACAACAGGCCGGCCCGACAGCATCGGACCGGCCTGCGCGCACTGCCCGCACCAGCGGCAGCGCAACATGTATCACAGCGTCAACTTATCACAGCGTCAACTTATCAAAGCGTCAGCTTAATCGAAGTTGTAACGCAAGCGCATCCCGTAAGAGCGCGCATCGTTAAGGAAGCGGATGTTCAGCGCAGGGCCAACCAGCGCCTTTTGCGAAGCTTCCACATTGCCCACGTTGGCAGCCCACATTTCGAAACGATAGCGATCGAGCGTGTAACCCAGACCCAGATTGACCGTCGCGAAACCACGCTGTTTGTCCGGGAAGCCGGCCTGCAGTGCGGTTTGACGTTTGCCATTATTGAACACGATTTCCTGTTCATTGAACTGGGTCAGGTAGAACGACGAACGGTAAGCCACCAGTGCCTGCCAGTCAAACGTGCCCGGACCGATATCCATCGAATGCGTCAGACGCGTTGCCAGATTGACGTTGGAGGCCATCGGCAGACGGTTGCCGGCCAGATTGATCAGCGGTGCTTTCCCGCCATCGCCGTAGTCCACTGCGCGGGCATCGGCCACTTTGCCGGACGAAATTTCCGTCTTCAGCAGCGTCAGGTTCAGATCCAGACGGAAGCGGTTAGGCAGCACGAACTTGGCTTCCGTTTCCAGACCGTCGATGCGCGACTTACCGATGTTACGGTTGGCCAGCGAGTAACCTTTGCAGGTTGCCGGGGTCTGGGTGGTATCCATGTTAATGCAGGTCAGATCCTGGAACACCTGATTATCGTAACCATAGTGGAACGCCGTGGTATTGATGATCGCATGACGGCCGAACAGCTTGAAGGCATTGCGGCTACCGATTTCATAGCTGATCAGTTTTTCCGGACTATAGGTTTCCGGAATGGTGCTGCCATTAAAACTATCGTTAAAACCACCGGATTTGTGGCCGGTCGCGATCTTGCCATACACCAGATGATCGCGGTCGATGCTGAACTCTGTCCCCAGACGCATGTCCGGGAAGGACGCTTTGCTACTGCCCACTTGCTGGGTCGGAATGGTCAGATTGGCGTAGCTGAAGCCCCCCTTGGTATCGCTAGGATTGTTCTTCGGGCAGGTCTGGCTGCCATTGTTGATGTCCGGGCGGGTGAAGCAAGTACCCTTAGGATTCGTACCATTGGCAATCGCCTGGATCTGCGCTACCAGCGTGTCGCGCTCGCCGGGGGTCTTGGTGCCCTCGATCAGGAACTGGGCAATCTGGGCCGGCGTACTCACCTCACTCAGATTGAAGTTCGGACGACCCAGCAGTGCCGGCACAAAGCCCGGCGTACCCAGACGGGTGGCGATACAGCAGCCGTAGTCCTCACCACCGAGCGTCAGTGCCCAGTTACCGCCAATACCATAGCGATACTTCTTCTCTTCCGAATAACGGGCGCCGCCGAACACGCGCAGCTTGTCGGAATAGTCGTAGGACACATCACCATACACGGCACTCGAAGAACCCTGCACGATCGGCATGCTGAATTCGGTACCGGAGAAGCAGCAGTAACCGCGATCCGACGTCGACAGGTAGCCGACCGACTGGTCTTCCGTGAAGTGGAAAGCACCCGTACTCCATTTGAACGGTCCCTGATCATTCGAGGCAAGGCGCAATTCATAGATCTTGCTCTTGGACTTGGTCTGCCAGTAAACGGTCGAATAATTGTCGTAGTTAATCGTCGACAGATCCAGACCCGGATAGGCCAGCCCTTCCGATGCCGCATTGCGCTGCAGGAAGTCAACCTTGCGCTGGCTGGCACTGAATTCCAGCGTGACAGGGCCGAAGTCGTAATTGAGCTTACCCTGCAAACCATTGAGCTTATTGTTCAACTCACCCGCTTCACCGCGGTACACCAGATTGCGCAGTGCCAGATTTTCAGCACGCTGTCCGGTGCTCACCACGGCACTGTAGATGTTCGCGCCCGGATAGCCGGTGCCGCCCTCTTTGCCGGTGTCGGCGATCAGGGAAATGTTCAGAGCATTGCTGGGCTTGACCAGCAGCGAGATACGCGCCGCATGGTTGTTTTCCGAACCCGCTGCCGGCAGCTTGCTAGCCTGCGCATCGGTCGACATGTTTTTGTAGCCGGCGTCTTTCTTCGACTCGTAGCCCGCTACGCGCAGCGCCATCGTCGAGGAAATGGGAATATTGAACGCCCCTTCCACGCCATGCGCTTTGCGGTTGCCCAGCTCACCTTGCAGGTAGCCGCCCGTTTCACCGATCAGCGGTTTCTGGGTGATGATGTTGAGCGTACCGGCCATCGCGTTACGGCCATACAGGGTGCCTTGCGGGCCCTTGTTCACTTCCACCCGTTCCAGATCATAGAACATTGCACCCAGCCCGCGCGGACGGGGAATATAGGTACCGTTCAAGTGCGGTGCAGCGCCCGGATCGCCGAGTTCGGTGTTGTTACTGGAACCGACACCGCGAATGAAGATTTCCAGATTGCCTTCCTGATTCGCCATGCTCAGGCCCGGTACCGCCACCTGCAACTGGCGCAGGTCGGAAATACCATCTTTGCGCAATTGTTCGGCGCTGATGGACTGCACCACGCCGGCCACTTTCTGACTCCCTTCGGGGCGGCGGTTGGAAATCACCACGGTCTGCAAGCCATCGGCTTCGGTAGCGGCCGCGCCGGCCTTGTCGGCAGGCTTGGTGTTGCTGGCATCTTGCGCCGTCGCCGACAGCATGCCGCAGGTCAGTAGCAGCGCGCCCAGCACGCTACGCCTGAAAGTTGTGGTATCTCTTAATGAATACATAGGTCTCCCATTTTGTTGTTGTGAAAAGTTGCAGCACTGCTGCCCAGCCTGAAAACGTTATCTTGAAAAGCAGCAAATATTCGTAATTATTACCGAATTTCCTGAAACCGTTTTCATTTTTTAAGAAAATTACGCGCCGTTAATCTTCAAGATCAACGGACGCATCTAAAATCCTATCCAAGCGGACCATGCAGGCCGCTTTTTGTTGTTTTTTCGCCCAGCACCAGCGCCACCGGGTGGCGCGGAATTCAGGCCTGCGCTTCCGGACGGGTGTACAAACTGGCGTACTTGATACCGAAGAACATCACATACAGATAGCAGAACACCGGCAGCAAGAAGGAACGCTGCACCCCGAACAGGTCGGCCAGCCAACCCTGTGCGAACGGCACGATGGCACCGCCCACAATCGCCATGCACAGCAGGCCGGAACCCTGCCCCGTGGCCGGCCCCAGCTTATGCAAGGCCATGCTGAATATGGTGGGGAACATGATGGAATTGAACAGGCCGACGGCCAGGATAGACCACATCGCCAGCGCGCCGCCGGAGAACACGGCACACAGAATCAGCAACACCGAACAGGCCGCATTGACGCCCAGCGCCTTGCCGGGACTGACCTTGCGCATCACGGCAAAGC
>JAIELO010000314.1 GCA_019752915.1 Burkholderiaceae bacterium | reverse complement strand
AGCATGTTCAGGTCGTGGCCGTCGATGGTGCTGCCCAGATCAACCAGCTTCACCAGCGGCGACAGCTGGGCATTGTCCAGTAGTGCCAGATGGCGTTCCCACGAATACGGCTCGAAGTAGGCGTAGTAGACGCTGTCGTATTCCGGCGCATGTTCGATGGTCATCACGCTGCCGTCGTAGCGGGTCGGCACGCGGAACCAGTTTTCGCGGTCGTAGCTGGCCACGGCCTGATAGTCTTTCCAGCCATCCGGATAGGCGGCGCTGCCGGCGTTGAGGAAGTTCATGGTCAGCGGCGTGGCTTGTGCGCCCTGCACGCGGAAGTAGAACCACTGGGTGATATCGGCGTGCGAGTCCTTGCGGATATTCAGGTCGATGGCGGCCGGATCGTCGGCGCGGATCACTTCAATGGCACCGGCGTCAAACTGGTGGCTGATTTTGATAGACATGGCGGAATCCCGTAAATTCTGTGTTGTATTGGGTGCACTTGTGGCGCAGTGCCGACATGATACAGGGTTGCAGCGCGGCAGTGCCGTTTTGACGATTGCCAGCCCCTGCAACTGGTTCTACACTGGGCAACCATTTACCCCCTCAGGAGAACTGCATGCAACGTCGTTCCTTCCTCAAACGCGGTACGCTGGCCGCTGGTGTTGCGACCTCGGCTGCCACGCTGTCGGCCCCGGCGCTGGCGCAAGGCGGCCCGGCCATCAGCTGGCGTTTAGCGTCGAGTTTCCCGAAAACACTGGATACTATTTTCGGCTCGGGTGAGCGCTTCACTAAGCGGGTTGCGGAGCTGACTGGGGGCAAGTTCGTGATCCGCCAGTTTGCCGCCGGTGAAATCGTGCCCGGCTTGCAGGTGATGGATGCGGTGCAAGCCGGCACTGTGGAAATTGGCCATACGGCCTCCTACTATTACTTCGGCAAGGACCCGACGTTTGCCTTCGATTGCGCGGTGCCGTTCGGCCTGACCTCGCGCCAGCAGACGGCATGGATCGATCAGGGCGGCGGGCGCGAGTTGCTGCGCGAATTCTTCAAGGGGCATGGCCTGATCAGTCTGATGGCGGGCAATACCGGCACCCAGATGGGTGGCTGGTTCCGCAAGGAAATCAAGACCGTGGCCGATCTGAAAGGGCTGAAATTCCGTATCGCCGGGTTTGCCGGGCGCACCATGGAACGCATGGGCGTGGTGCCGCAGCAGATTCCCGGTGGCGATGTGTATGCGGCGCTGGAAAAAGGCACTATCGATGCGGCCGAATGGGTCGGGCCCTACGATGATGAAAAGCTGGGACTGGTGAAAGTGGCGCCGCACTACTACGCGCCGGGCTGGTGGGAAGCGGGGCCGCAGCTGTCGCTGTACATCAATATCAAGGAATGGGAAAAGCTGCCGCGTGCCTATCAGGCTGCCATCGAAGCGGCCAGCTTCGAGTGCCATGTGGCGATGCAGGCCGAATATGATGCGCGCAATCCGGCCGCGCTGGCGCGCCTCATGAAGAACGGCGCCAAGCTGCACACCTTCTCGAAAGAGATCATGGATGCGTCCTATAAACACGCGACGGCAGTGATGGAGGAGGAAGCGGCGCGCAATCCGGCCTTTCGTAAAATCTACGAACCGTGGAAGCGCTTCAGGAATGACCAGAACCAGTGGGCCTCGGTGGCGGAGTTCACCATGCAGGACTATCTGATCCGGGCTGGCCGCGGCAAGTAGTCAGGGGGCAGCCTCAGGCCAGCCCGCCGAAGCGTTCGTAATACGCGGCTGCTACGGCGGGGGCGGCGGCATCTTCTTTCTGCAGCGCGGCGTCGATGTGCTGTTCGGCGCTCGCCTGCACGGCCAGATAGATGTCGCGCGCCAGTTCATAGGCCTGACTGCCGGGCCACGGTGCCGGCAGCAGTTCCAGCGGCAGTTGCGGGTCGTGCAGTTGCACGCGCCGGTAAGCGTGTATGACCAGCGTGCGGATCACGAAGGCCTGCTCAGGAGTGACTGGCGCCGTTCCCGTAGCCTCTGCTTGCAGCATGGCCGCCAGTGGTGCGAAGCGCGTCAGGAAGTGGCGGTAGCCATCGGCCACTGCGCTCAGATCCCAGCCGCCGGCCAGCAGGTCGGTGAGCGGACGGCCGCAGACTTGTCGCAGCGCTTTCCCCTGCAGGACAAATAGCTTGCCCGCCACACCTAGCCGTTGCAGCAATTCGTCCAGCACGGCCGCATCGGCAGCCGGATGGCCCATGATGCCGGGCGCGATCACGCCATACCCTTCCCACAGCAATTCCTTGCGCACGGCGCTGCGCTCGGCCGCATTCAGCGCGCCTTCGCCATTGATGACCAGGGTCCAGCTACCATCCCAGCGATGGGTGAGTGGCGCGTAGATGCGCCGGTAGGCATGCGCAAAGCGCTGCATGGCGGGGGCGGTAATCGCATACGAACTGCGGCGGCCATCGCGCTGCGCGCCTAGCCAGCCTTCCTGCGCCAGCCGGAATACGGAGGTGCGCAGCAGCCGGTCGTTGACGCCGAAGGGGGCCAGCAATTCGATCAGGCTGCCCAGCCAGACCATGCCGCCATGCGGCACGATGCTGTCGCCAAAGATGGTGACGACCAGCGATTTCGAGCGTGGTGGCTCGCTGGCGAGAAAGTCGGCAATCCAGTCTTTGCAGTCCATGGCGATGCAGTCTATACAGAGTGAGGTGGGGCGGAAAAAGCAGCAGTTTACTGTGTCCGGCGTTGGCGCGGGGTTTTGCCCGATGCCGGGCGCGGCATCGATTCCGGAAGCTTGCCAATAGGATACATGAAAATGATCTGAGTCAAAAAAATCGTAGTCATCTAAAAATTTGTATCGTATTATGACGCCATAACGCTAACAATAGCGACGAGGAGACAGCGATGTACGCACAAATGGTGGAGACCGGCCTGAGCGCCGTCCGCACGGCGGACGCTATGGCCGATGACGAACGCGCCTTCCAGGCCCGCATCGACGATGGCATCAAGATCGAGGCCAAGGACTGGATGCCGGATGCCTATCGCAAAACCCTGATCCGGCAGATTTCCCAGCATGCCCACTCGGAAATCGTCGGTCAGCTGCCGGAGGGGAACTGGGTAACCCGCGCACCGACCCTCAAGCGCAAATCGATTTTGCTGGCCAAAATTCAGGATGAAGCCGGCCATGGTCTGTATCTGTACAGTGCCGCCGAAACGCTGGGCGTGTCGCGCGACGAACTGCTCGACGCGCTGCACAGCGGTAAAGCCAAGTATTCCAGCATCTTCAACTACCCCACGCTGTCGTGGGCGGACATGGGCGCCATCGGCTGGCTGGTCGACGGCTCCGCCATCATCAACCAGATTCCTCTGTGCCGCTGCTCCTACGGGCCATATGCGCGCGCCATGGTGCGCGTGTGTAAGGAAGAGTCCTTCCATGCACGACAGGGCTACGACATCATGCTGGCGCTGGCACGCGGTACGCCGCAGCAGAAAGCCATGGCACAGGATGCGCTGAACCGCTGGTGGTGGCCGTCGCTGATGATGTTCGGGCCTTCCGACGCGGAGTCGGTCAACAGCGCCCAGTCGGCCAAGTGGCGCATCAAGCTGTTCTCCAATGACGAACTGCGTCAGCGCATGGTCGACCAGACCGTGCCGCAGGCCGAGTTCCTCGGCCTGACGATTCCCGATCCCGATCTGAAATTCAATGCCGAAACGGGGCATTACGCGTTCGGTCGCATCGACTGGGACGAATTCCAGAATGTCCTGAAAGGTAATGGGCCGTGCAACCGCGAGCGTCTGCGCACCCGCGTGACGGCATGGGAAGAGGGCCAGTGGTTCCGCGACGCCCTGCAAGCCCACGCCGACAAGCACGCCACACCAAACATCTAAGGAGAGCAGCATGAGCAAACAATGGCCACTGTGGGAAGTGTTCATCCGCAGCCAGCACGGACTGGCGCACAAGCATGTGGGCAGTCTGCATGCACCGGACGCGGAAATGGCCGTCAACAATGCGCGCGATGTGTACACGCGACGCAATGAAGGCGTGAGTATCTGGGTGGTGCGTGCGGCCGATATCGTCGCTAGCAGCCCGGCCGATAAAGGTGCGCTGTTCGATCCTGCCAACAGCAAGGTATATCGCCATCCAACCTTCTTCCCGATGCCGGAAGAAGTCAAGAACCTGTAAGCGTCGCGCACCATGGAAAAGCAAGGCATGACTACTCACACTACCCAGCAGACCTTCGAGTACCTGCTGCGGCTGGGCGACAACGCCCTGATTCTCAGCCAGCGCCTGTCGCAACTGTGCGGCAAAGGGCCGGCCCTGGAAGAAGATATGGCGCTGACCAATGTGGCGCTGGATCTGCTGGGCCAGACCCGCTTGTGGTTCAGCTATGCGGGGGAACTGGAACAGGCGGGCCGCGACGAAGACCGGCTGGCTTTCCATCGCGACGCCCACCAGTTCCGCAACTGTCTGCTGCTGGAACAGCCGAACGGTAACTATGCCGACACCATGATGCGGCAGTTCTACTTCGATACCTGGCACTACTTCCTGATCGAAGCGCTGACCCGCAGCAGCGATGCGCGCATTGCCGCGATTGCGGAAAAATCGCTCAAGGAAGTCACTTACCATCTGCGCCGCAGCGGCGATCTGATTGTGCGGCTTGGCGATGGGACCGAGTTCAGTCACCAGCGCTGTCAGGCAGCGGCCGATGCGCTGTGGATGTATAGCGGCGAGATGTTTATTTACGACGAGCTGGATCAGGCCATGGTTGCTGCCGGTGTTGCGCCCGACGGCGCGGCATTGCGCACGCAATGGCTGGCGCACGTACAGGCGATCTTCACGGAAGCGACGTTGATCATGCCACCGGCCGATGCGTGGATGCAGCGCGGTGGCAAGCAGGGACGGCACAGCGAGCATCTGGGTTATCTGCTGGCCGAGATGCAGTTCCTGCAGCGTGCCTATCCCGACTCCACGTGGTAAGGACCGCGCCATGAACAGCGCTGCTACCAGCTACGATGCGGCTCAGGTCTGGGACTGGCTCGCTGCTGTTGCCGATCCTGAAATTCCCGTCATTTCCATCGTTGATCTGGGCATCGTGCGCGATGTGCAGGTCGGCGTGGACGGTGCCTGTACGGTGGTGATTACGCCGACTTACTCCGGCTGTCCGGCCATGCAGGTGATCGCTGACGCGATCAGTGAGGCACTGCGTGCGCATGGCGTGACCCGGCTAAGCCTGTAAAACCAGCTGTCGCCCGCATGGACTACAGACTGGATGAGCGCCAGCGGCAAGGACAAGCT
>JAIELO010000034.1 GCA_019752915.1 Burkholderiaceae bacterium | reverse complement strand
CTGGTCGGTGAGCGCCACGCCGGACAGGGTATCGACGTCTTCACCCACCGGGGCTGGATTGGGAAACACCAGCGCGATTCGCCCCTTCTCGTCGGCGACGCCGAAGATGCCCACCACGCCGTCGACCGCGCTGTACTGCGCCATCGGCGAAACCACAATGCGGTTCTTCAGAACCAGTTCGCGCACTTTCAATGGCGTGAACATCGGCGGTACTGGCGCTGCCTGCGACGCCTGCGCATTGACTGGCAATCCAGCCTGCAAGGCGGCGCGTGCGGCAAACCAGCGCTCGTAATCGGCCACGTAGGCAGCATCGCGCAGGCGCAGATTTTCGTGCGACAGACGCTGGCTGCGGGTCAGCATCGAATACGCGAACTGCGGCGCATCCAGTGCCGTATAGCGCTCGACGTTCTCGAACCACTCCATCGAATTGCGCGCAGCACTTTGCAGTTTAATCACCTCGACTGCGCGCACCCGCTGGTAGTTCTCCAGCGCTGCGGCGCTGTCTGCGTCCGTTGCGAAACAGCGTGCCAGTTCGATAGCGTCTTCCAGCGCCAGCTTGGTGCCGGAACCGATCGAGTAATGCGCTGTATGGGCTGCGTCACCCATCAGCACCACCGGCACCTTCGTGTTCGCTATTTCTTGCCAGTGCACCCAGCGCTGGCAGACGATGCGCGGGAAGGTAATCCACATCGCCGAGCCGCGCAGATGCGCTGCATTCGACATCAGGCTATGACCATCAAGGACGTCGGCAAACAGCTGTTCGCAGAAGGCGATGGACTGCTCGGCCGTCATCTGCTCGAGTCCTGCTGCGCGCCACACCGATTCCGGCGTTTCAACGATGAAGGTCGAGGTGTCCGCGTCGTACTGGTAGATGTGCGCCTGAAACCAGCCATGCTCGGTCTGTTTGAAGGCAAAGGTAAAGGCATCGAATTTCTTGCGCGTGCCCAGCCACACGAAGCGACAGCGTCGCGCCTCGATCTGCGGCTGATAGCTGTCGGCATAGCGGCTACGGATGCGGCTATTCAAACCATCCGAGGCAATCACCAGATCGGCCTGATAGCGCGCGGCGAGCGCCTGATCGTCCTCTACCTCGGTTTCGAATACCAGCGTCACACCGAGTTCTTCGCAACGCTGCTGCAGAATATTGAGCAGGTGCTTGCGCCCGATGCCGCAGAAACCGTGACCGCCGGAGCTAACCTTCTCGCCTTTGAAATAGGTGTCGATATCGTCCCAGTGATTGAAAGCGGCCTGAATCGCCCGTGCGCTCGGCTCGTCGGCCAGCGCCAGATTTCCCAGCGTCTGGTCGGAGAACACCACGCCCCAGCCAAACGTATCGTAAGGACGATTCCGTTCGATCACCGTAATCTGGTGCGCCGGATTCTGCTTCTTCATCAACAGGCCGAAATACAGACCGGCCGGGCCACCACCTATGCATACGATATTCATGTGCTTTTCTTTATTCAGTGCGCAGCTTGAAGCGCTGCAGCTTGCCGGTTTCGGTGCGAGGCAAAGCCGCTAGAAAACGGATCGCGCGCGGATATTTGTAGGGCGCGATCTGCGCCTTGACGAATTCCTGTAATTGCAGCGCCAGTTCCGGCGAGGCCTGATAGTCTGGCTTGAGCACGATATGCGCTTCGACGATCTGGCCGCGCTCTTCGTCGGCGCGGCCAATCACGCCGCATTCGGCCACCGCCGGGTGACGTAACAGGGCGTCTTCCACCTCCGGTCCGGCGATGTTGTAGCCGGCCGAAATAATCATGTCGTCGGTGCGCGAGCGGTAATAGAAATAGCCCTCCGCATCCATTTCGTAGGCGTCACCCGTCAAGTTCCAGCCGTTGCAGACGTAGTCACGCTGGCGCGCGTCGGCCAGATAGCGGCAGCCGGTCGGCCCTTTCACGGCCAGTCGCCCGATCACGCCCGGCCCTACGGGCTGGCCGTGCTGGTCAAGAATGCAGGCCTGATAGCCGGGAATCGGCTTGCCGGTTGCACCGGCGCGTACCTGATCGCCCGCCGCCGAAATAAAAATGTGCAGCATCTCGGTCGCGCCAATGCCGTCAATCATGGTCAGACCGCTGGCCTGACGCCAGCTTTCGCGGGTTGCCACCGGCAGTGCTTCGCCTGCCGAAACACTCTTTTTCAGACTGGCCAGATCATAGCTGGCAAACAGTGGTGCCATCTGCCGGTAAAAAGTCGGCGCGGTAAAGCAGATGCTGGCGCGGTAGGTCTGGATCGCCACCAGCAAGGCTTCCGGAGTCAGTCGTTCCAGCAGCACGGCACTCGCGCCCACCCGCAGCGGAAACAGCAGCAAGCCACCGAGCCCGAAGGTGAATGCCAGCGGCGGTGTGCCGATAAAAATATCGTCGGCCTGCGTCGCCAGCACCGAACGGGGGAAACAGTCACAGATGGCGAGGACATCACGGTGGAAGTGCATGGTCCCTTTCGGGATGCCGGTGGTGCCCGAGGTGAAGCTGATCAGACACACATCATCGGCCGCTGTATCGACTGCCGTAAAGTGTGCGGGCTGCGCCGCCATCAGCGTTTCCAGCAAGGCGCCAGTGCCAGCAATTCGCTCATCGGCGCTGACACCGGCGCTGGCACCAAAATACACCGTGCGCTGGCGCGCTGCTGGCGACAGATCCATCGCCTCCACCTCGCCGCGCAGATTGTCCGCACACAGCACCGCATTCACTTCTGCTTTCGCAGCAATCACCGCCAGTTCGCGCGCGCGCAGCAGCGGCATACTGGGTACCGCAATGCAGCCCGCCTTGAGCACGGCCAGAATACAGGCTGCCATCATCGGCGTGTTGGCGCCTCGCAGCAGCACGCGATGGCCAGCTTCCAGCCCCAGTGGTCCGCGCAGCACATGGGCAATCCGGTTAACCTGCGCGTGCAATTGCGTGTAAGTCCAGCTATCATGCTCGCCTCGCAAGGCGACGTGCGAGCCGATGCCACGCGCCAGTGCTGCATCGAGCAACTCGGCGACGCAGTTCAACCGTGCCGGAAACTGCAGTTCGGGGAGATCGAAACATAGCTCCGGCCACAAACCGGCCGGCGGCAGGTGATCGCGCGCAAACGGGTCGGTATGGGCACTGGCAGAACTGGCTGGCGTAGGCTTCATGGTCACCCTGATGGCAATAGTCGCGCGGTAGCGTCCGCAAACAGACGATACTTTAAACTTAAACTATTTTACCGGCAAGGGAAAAGCGCAACTGTGCAGGCTATTCCGGGGTCGATTGCAACACCAGATCGCTCTGGTAGCTCACGGCGCGCACCACTTCTGTCAGCGCGGCCTGTACTGCCGGTGGCGACAGCGCCACACCGGCCAGAGTTTGCAGGCGTGCAGCGCCGCCATCGAGTCCCAGTGTCACGCAGCCAGCCTGCAGGCGCTCCAGACGCACGCGCGCCTCGTCCTGCTGCCCCTGCTGCAGCAACAGCGGCAGATCGTCACCGGCGACATTGAGCTGGCTGGCAAAGCCGTTCAGATACACCAGCAGGCGTTCCTGATTGATGCCCAGACGGCTCAGGGTCTGGGCCGGTGCTTCCGCGCGATGGCGATAGGCAGACTGATTTTTTTCAAGGAAGGTGCTCAGATGCTCGCGCACCTGATCGGCCTGAAACGGCTTGACGATATACCCGGTCACGCCACTCTGGGTCGCCACATCCACGGTGTCGCGGTCATTCGCGGAAGTGACCAGCACAAACGGCAGCGCACCAATGTCAGCGTGCTCGCGCACCCGCTGCAGCAATTCCAGTCCGGACAGGCGCGGCATACGCAGATCGCAGAAGCAGATCGCAGGCCGTAGGCCTTGCTGCAACTGCTGCCATGCATCCTCGCCATCCTCCGCTTCGACGATGTCGAACGGACCGCAACTGTCAATCAGGTGCATCAGCACCATCCGCGAAACCACGTCATCGTCGACTACCAGAACTTTCATGCTTCTCCCTGTGCCTTGCCGCCTGCCGTATCAACAACCCTGAAATGGCACTCGTAACAATATTACATCAAACCGCATTCAACGCGCGACGATATCGTGCATCTTTCACAGCTTGGCACAGCTGGGCGCAGCTTATTACAACTACCGCGCTTTCTGCAGCAATTCGCGCAACAGCGGCATGGCCGCCATCACCTGTTTCCAGTTACCCTGATCCGCGGCCTGTTCCAGTTCGCCGCACAGCGCCTGCAATTCCTGCTCCTGCAGATAACCGGCACTGCCTTTCATGCCGTGCAGCAGACGGCCCGCTACATCGGTCGCGCCTGCGGCAATCGCCTGTTCGAGTTCCGCCAGCCGCAACGGCACATCCTGATTGAAGGCAGAACGCAGGCGCTGGCTCAGATCGGCGCCGCCACTATGCTGCGCTAACCGCGCTGGTTCCAGTTCCAGCCCGGGAGTTGGCGCCGGCACCACGCCGAACATCGCATCGAGTTCCGGCGTACCGGCCGCCGGCGAGCGGCGCGGCGCCATCACCGGCAACTGCACACCGCGCTGCAACTGGCGCTCGATGGCGCGACTGAGCAGGAAATGCAGCTTGTCCTCGTCGATCGGTTTAGTCAGGAAGTCATCCATGCCCGCCGCCAGATAGCGGCTGCGGTCTTCCTCACTGGCGTTCGCGGTCAGCGCAATAATCATCAGTTCCTGATCGCGCACCGGCGCGTCGATCGGGCCACCGGCGCGAATCGCGCGGGTAGCACTGGCGCCATCCATCTCCGGCATGCGGCCATCCATCAGGATCAGGTCGTAGCGGGTCAGCGCGCACGCTTTCACGGCCAGCGCGCCATTGGCCGCAATGTCCACTTTATGACCGAGATCTTCCAGCATCATGCGGATGATGATCTGGTTGGTCGGGAAGTCTTCCGCACACAGCACTTTCAGCTGGTGGCTATGCGGCTCGCGCGGTACATGCGGCACCAGTGTCGGCGCTACGCCATCTGCCAGCGGCAACTCGAACATAAAGGTACTGCCCTGCCCAGGCGCGCTGACCGCACTGATTTCGCCGCCCATCAGTTCCACCAGCTGACGGCAGATCGCCAGTCCCAGCCCGGTGCCGCCATAGCGCCGCGTGGTGGAGGCATCGGCCTGCTCGAACTGCTGGAACAGGCGCGGAATCGCGTCGGCATCGATGCCGATGCCAGTGTCGGTCACAATGAAGCGGATCCGGTTCACGCCCGCCGCCGCAGCGCTGTGCGGCGCGCGCTCGACGCGCATGCATACCTCGCCGTGATCGGTAAACTTGAAAGCATTCCCCACCAGATTCACCAGC
>JAIELO010000152.1 GCA_019752915.1 Burkholderiaceae bacterium | reverse complement strand
CATACGGAGCCCATTTCCAGACCGATCACGCCAGCGCCGATCACGCCCAGTTTGGCAGGCACAGCGTCGATTGCCAGAGCACCGGTGTTCGACAGGATCAGTTTTTCGTCAAACGCAGCGCCCGGCAGTTCGCGGGCGTTCGAGCCGGTCGCGATGATGACTTGCTTGGCGGTGATGGTTTCGTTGGCGGGTGCCGAGATGGCCAGCGGGTAGCCTTCTGCGGTAGCGGCGCCAGCGAAGGCAGCACGGCCGTGGAAGAAGGTCACTTTGTTTTTCTTGAACAGGAACAGGATGCCGTCATTGTTCTGTTTGACGACGGTGTTCTTACGCTTCAGCATCTGTGGCAGGTTCAGCGACAGACCGGCAACATCGATACCGTGTTCCTTGAACGCATGGCCAGCGTGCTCGTAGTGTTCCGACGATTGCAGCAGCGCTTTGGAAGGGATGCAACCAACGTTGGTGCAAGTACCACCCGGTGCCGGGCCGCCCTTCTCATTTTCCCAGGCATCCACGCAGGCCACCGAGAAACCCAGTTGTGCTGCACGGATCGCAGCGATATAACCGCCGGGACCGGCGCCGATGACGACTACGTCAAATTGTTTGCTCATCTTTTATTTTCCTATCAGTTCTTCTTCTGGCACAAAGATCCAGAGCAGAATGTAAATGGCGAGGCCGAAGCCAAACGTCATCACGAACAGCACGAACAGCAGCCGCCAGATCCAGGTTTCTACCCCGGTGATCTTGCCTAAGCCACCGCAGACACCACCGAGCCAGCGATCGCTCACGGAGCGGCGCAAACGGCTGATGTCATTGGAAAACTGCTGATCGGGATCGCCACCACTGTTCAGCAGCTTGGCCTTGGCGGCAGCAAACTCCTGATCCGACAAAGCGCCGGACTGGTGCAGTTCATGCAAACGCTTGATTTCTTCTGCAACGCTCATGATTCTTCCTCTGTAGGGCGTTCCGGCCAGAGGACCGGAACGCCGGGGCGTGGATTACAGTTCCAGCAGCAGGCGGGCTGGATCTTCCAGTGCCTCTTTCATTGCAACCAGACCCAGCACGGCTTCGCGGCCGTCGATGATGCGGTGATCATACGACATTGCCAGGTAGTTCATCGGACGGATCACGATCTGACCGTTTTCGACCACAGCGCGGTCTTTGGTGGCGTGCACGCCCAGAATCGCCGATTGTGGCGGGTTGATGATCGGGGTCGACAGCATCGAACCGAAGGTACCGCCGTTCGAGATCGAGAAGGTACCGCCGGTCAGGTCGTCCAGGGTCAGCTTGCCTTCTTTAGCCTTGGCACCGAATTCACCGATTTTCTTCTCGATGTCAGCAATCGACATCTGGTCGGCGTTGCGCAGAATTGGCACCACCAGACCGCGTGGCGAACCGACGGCGATACCGATGTCGAAGTAGCCGTGGTAGACGATGTCGTTGCCATCGACCGAAGCGTTCAGGATCGGGTATTTCTTCAGAGCGGCCACAGCAGCTTTAACGAAGAAGGACATGAAGCCCAGCTTGACGCCGTGTTCTTTTTCGAACTTGTCTTTGTACTTGTTACGCAGGTCCATGACTGGCGCCATGTTCACTTCGTTGAAGGTGGTCAGAATCGCGTTGGTCGACTGCGATTGCAGCAGACGCTCGGCGATACGGGCACGCAGACGGCTCATCGGCACGCGCTCTTCCGGACGATCGCCCAGGTTGGCAACGGCTGGCGCAGCAACCTGTTGCAGCGAGGCTTTGGCAGCAGGCGCGGCCAGTGGTGCAACGGCTGGCGTGGCTTTGACCGTAGCGGCCAGTGCATCACCCTTGGTGACGCGACCATCTTTGCCCGAACCGGCGACATCGCTGGCGCTCAGACCTTTTTCCGACAGAATCTTGGCAGCGGCTGGCATGGCCACGTCGCCCTTGTTGGCGGCAGCGGCAACTGGTGCAGCAGCGACGGCAGCAGCTGGTGCAGCGGCGGCAGCGGCAGGTGCGGCAGCAGCGGTCGCTTCAGTGTCGATGATCGCGATCAGTTCGTCGGCAACCACGGTGCTACCGTCGCCTTTGATGATGCTGATCAGTACGCCGGCGGCCGGTGCTGGCAGTTCCAGAACCACTTTGTCGGTTTCGATGTCGATCAGGTTTTCGTCGCGCGCAACGCTGTCGCCGACTTTTTTATGCCACGTCAGCATGGTTGCTTCTGCGACCGATTCCGACAGCTGAGGAACTTTAACTTCGATTTGTGCCATGTGTAACTCCGTAAATTGTAGTGGTGCGGCGCTGCGCTAACTGCTGGCGCGCGCGCCTGATGATCATCAACGGTGGCGCCGCGCAGTGCGCGGCGCCAGCCTGCCTTACTTGGTCAGAATGAAGCCTTTCAGCTTCGAGAATGCCGTTTCCAGCAGATCTTTTTGCTGGGCATAGTGCTTGTCGTAGTAACCGACGGCCGGCGATGCCGACGCTGGGCGACCGGCGTAAGCCAGACGCTGACCGGCATCCATGCTCTCGAAGATGTTGTGCTGAATCTGGAACCATGGGCCCTGATTCTGCGGCTCGTCCTGCGCCCAGACCACTTCGGTCAGGTTCGGGAACTTCTTCAGTTCGGCAGCGAACGATTTGTGCGGGAACGGATACAGCTGTTCCACACGGATGATCGCGGTATCGGTCTGACCACGGGTTTTGCGTGCATTGACCAGGTCGTAGTAGACCTTGCCCGAGCAAGCGACCACGCGTTTGACTTTCTTGGCATCGATTTTGTCGTCGACTTCACCGATCACGGTCTGGAACGCACCTTTGGCCAGATCGGTCAGCTGCGAACCGGCATCCTTGTTACGCAGCAGCGATTTCGGCGTGAGGATGACCAGCGGTTTGCGGAACTGACGCACCATCTGACGACGCAGCACGTGGAAGATCTGCGCGGCGGTGGTTGGCTGCACCACTTGCATATTGTTGTCTGCGCACAGCTGCAGGAAACGCTCAGGACGGGCCGACGAGTGCTCAGGACCCTGACCTTCGTAACCGTGCGGCAGCATCATTACCAGACCCGAAGCACGACCCCACTTCACTTCGCCGGAGCTGATGAACTGGTCGATCACGACTTGCGCGCCGTTGACGAAGTCGCCGAACTGGGCTTCCCAGATGGTCAGGGTATTCGGTTCAGCGGTCGAGTAACCGTATTCGAAGCCCAGTACCGCTTCTTCCGACAGTACCGAGTCAATCACGGTGAACGGTGCCTGACCTTCGGCGATGTTCTGCAGTGGCACATAGGTGCCGGCATCCCAGCGCTCGCGGTTCTGATCGTGCAGCACGGCGTGACGGTGTACGAAGGTACCGCGACCAGCATCCTGACCGGTCAGACGTACCGCGTAGCCGGAAGCGACCAGCGAAGCGTAGCCCAGATGCTCGCCCATACCCCAGTCCAGATTCAGTTCGCCGCGGCCCATGGCCGAACGGTCTGCCAGTACTTTTTCAACCAGTGCGTGGACTTTGAAGTTTTCCGGTACGGTGGTGATACGGCCAGCCAGACGTTTCAGTTCCGTCATCGGCACGGCGGTGTCGGCGCTATCGGTCCACTTGCGGTTCAGGAACGGCAACCAGTCAACCGCGAACTTGTTCTTGAAGTTGGTGATGACCGGATCAACGGTGTGCTTACCGGCATCCATGGCATCACGGAAGGCCGATTGCATTTTTTCGCCGCCATCGGCAGCAATCACGTTCTGTGCCACCAGTTTGTCGGCGTACAGTTTGCGGGTGCCCGGGTGCTGGCCAATTTTCTTGTACATCAGCGGCTGGGTCAGCGCTGGGGTATCTTGTTCGTTGTGACCCAGTTTGCGGTAGCAGATGATGTCGACAACGATGTCTTTCTGGAACTGCAGACGGTAGTCCATGGCGATCTGCGACGCCAGTACCACGGCTTCCGGATCATCGGCATTGACGTGCAGTACCGGCGCTTCGATCATCTTGACCACGTCCGAGCAGTAAATGGTCGAACGGGCATCGCGCGGGTCGGAGGTGGTGAAACCGATCTGGTTGTTGATCACGATGTGCACGGTACCGCCAGTGCCGTAACCACGGGTTTGCGCCAGATTCAGGGTTTCCATCACAACGCCCTGACCTGCGAACGCGGCATCGCCGTGCACCAGAATTGGCAGCACTTGCTTACCAGCGTGGTCGCCACGGCGATCCATACGGGCTTTCACGGAACCTTCAACGACCGGGTTGACGATTTCGAGGTGCGACGGGTTGAAGGCCAGCGACAGGTGCACCGGACCGCCAGCGGTGGTGATGTCGGACGAGAAGCCCTGGTGGTATTTCACGTCACCGGCTGGCAGGTCGTCGCCGTGCTTGCCTTCGAATTCTTCGAACAGTTCTTTCGGCGATTTGCCGAGGGTGTTGACCAGTACGTTCAGACGACCACGGTGGGCCATACCGATCACGATTTCCTGCACGCCTTTTTCGCCGGCGCGCTGGATGATTTCATCGATCGAGGCGATGAAGGTTTCGCCGCCTTCCAGCGAGAAGCGCTTCTGGCCGACGTATTTGGTGTGCAGGTAGCGTTCCAGACCTTCTGCAGCGGTCAAGCGCTCCAGAATGTGTTGTTTCTTTTCTGCGCTGAAGTTAGGCGTCGAACGGATCGATTCCAGACGCTCTTGCAGCCAGCGTTTTTCGGCAGGGTCCGAGATGTACATGTACTCGGCGCCGATCGAACGGGTGTAGGTATCGCGCAGGAAGTTCAGCAGGTCGCGCAGGGTCGCGGTCTCAGGGCCGAAATAGGTGTTGCTGATGTTGAACACGGTGTCCATGTCCGCATCGGCGAAGCCGTAGAAGGCTGGGTCGAGTTCAGGAATGGCAGGACGTTCCTGGCGCTGCAGCGGGTCCAGATTGGCCCAGCGCGAGCCGAGGTAACGGTAAGCTGCGATCAACTGGGTAGCGGCAACGCGCTTGCGACCCATTTCGGCATCGGCCGAAGCGACCACGGTGCGGATCGGACCAGCTTTCGCACGTTCGGCGAACGAGGCGATCACGGAAGCGTGAGCTACGTCGGGTTTATTGGAACCATCGACAGCCGGTACGTGTTGCATGGCGTCGAAATAGGCGCGCCAGTTATCTGGCACGGAACCCGGATTGTCGAGATACGCTTCGTACAGTTCTTCGACGTACGGAGCGTTCCCACCAAACAGGTAGGAGTTGGACGTAGATTGTTGCATCATATTGCTCACCTTTCTTCGCGCTTCGCGAGGAATTAGCGGGTTAATCTAACCTTCCGCGACACGG